>JBBDMI010000012.1 GCA_040878395.1 Candidatus Dependentiae bacterium
ATGGATTCCTGCCTTCGCAGGAATGACAGGATGAGGGAAATGGCGCCATGGAAAGTCTAAAACAAAAAAATATGTTATTTAAAGCATTACAAAAGATGTGGGTAATGCATAGGTTCAAGCCGAGGATGACAAAGGAGAACATTCCCCTATAATCTCTTACTTACAAGGATCTTGAATTTTCGAACTCGCGTTGTATAAACAAACAGAGCAAACACATTTAAATGTACTTGGATAATATGAGCTTGATCTAAAAATTTTTTAAAAAAAAGAGACCAATCACTTTGTATTGATATTTTTAAGAAAGTCCGGATGGTATGAAAAACTTTAACTGACAATGCAATAAGAACCGTTCATCCTGCTGCAGTTGCAAGAGCATCTGATTACACTGCACTAATAATTTGTTTTCTGCCATTGTTTGTAAAAAATGCACAATTGCTATAAACGAACCCAAGATTTCAAGTTCAACATATGCAGTTGTATACCAACCTTTTTTACTTTGTCGTTCTTCTTTTAATGAAATTAACTGTAAATTTAACTGTTCAACTTCATGTATAATCGTAGCAAAACTATGCTGTAAAGATTGATCTAATGATTCACAATCAAGACCTACATCTTTTTTTAATTGCTGCATTTGATGAGATAGTTTTTGACAAGCTGTTTCTTGTAATGTGCAAATATCAACATCTTTTTTTCGTTGCTTAATATCAGATGACAATTGATCTACATACTTATGCATTGGTATATATAAAAAGAATAACCATCCTAAAAACAACATTGAAACTATTGTATATGTTAATAAAAAACGACGAGTCGATTTCATATTAAGCAGCCATACATACCATCCGGCATACATCATTGTTTATCCTAAAAATCTATTAAAAGATCAAAAGGTTTCCTTTGTCCATTGCATTGGATCAACCTGTGCATTATTCACACGCATTTCCCAGTGCAAATGATAACCGGTTGCATAGCCAGTTTTGCCAAGTGTGCCTAGAGGGTTGCCTTTTGAAACTTTTTGCCCAACTTCAATATCGGCAAAATCATCTAAATGATAAAAAAGAGATAAAATACCATGACCATGATCAACAACCACTGTATTTCCACTAAAATCAAATCTATCTTTAAGAGCAACAACACCATCTTGAGTTGCCCATACAACACTTTTTGGTCGGTTTATTACATCTAATGCTTTGTGCGCATAACGTCCACGCTCCTGAGTTGTCCTCACCGTTCCGTATTCACAAGTAACCCGATCAATCTCAATTGGCGTACAAAAAGAACCTTGCCACATTTTTTCTTTTGGTGAACCTTGTGCCAATATAGTCAACTGTTCTTCAAGTTCAGCAATGGCACGACCACGCTCTTTTTCTTCCTTAAGTTTTTCAGGATCAACTTTTATTGTCTGTTTTTTAAAATCGCAATGTACAATCTCAAAAGCATTGTCAAGTGTGATGTGATTCCCTACGCGATCTTTGACTTCAACCGAAAACAGATATTCATTTGCCTTTTCATCACATGAAATAGGTATAAAACATTCATAAATATCCGACTGCATTGACTCTAAAAAGCAATCATATCTTTCAGCTAACGCTTTTACATATGCACACTCAATATCTTTATTAACTTTAAATTTCACATGGAGGGTTCGCCCTTGCAATACTTTTAATTTTTTTTCATGCATAAATACAGCATCAAGTGGTTTATTGTCAACTACAAATGAATGCTCAACAGCTGTACTGTTTGCATTGTAACTCTTATCAGTACAAACAACTTTAAATGAGTGCTCACCATTAGTTAAAGTTTGTGTGGGAATAATAAATGGATAAAGTTTGTTTTTAGTATGCATATTAAAATCTTGTACCAAAGGCGCATTATCCACCCAAATCGATAAACGTCCCGGTTTATTTGTACCAATATTACAGTGAATATCCCCTGCATAATATGATAAATTTTGCATGCCATGAACTGAAACTACCGGCAATTGATTATCGAAAAAATAACCAATAGATCTATAACCCATCCAACTAAAAAAAAGCATTGCGCTTGACATTAATACTGTCTTTAAACGAATCATTGTGTCTTAACCCTGTTAACAAAAAACGAAAATAACCTTTGCCTAACTCTTTGCTACTATACCCTTTTTCAAACCAAGGGTAAATCAATTAAGTCAAAAAAAAAATTTTTTTGCATTCCGCAAAATGAATATGCTAGTGTCAAATCTGAACAATCACTTTTCACTCACTTTTAAAGGAGATAGGCATGAGAAAAAAAATGCCTTTTCAGATCTTAAGCATCACATTGCTTTGCGTTTACAATATATATGGCGTAGAACGTTTTTCCTACGATGAACGTCCGGGAGCATATGAAACTCGTATGAGATGTGCTTATAACGAAAATTATAATGTACCAAACTATAACATTGAAAACGAAAACAATGGAGATCAAGAAACAGTACCTGATTATGCAGGCAATTACACTAAAGCATTTCCTCACGATGCTAGCACAGGCATTGCAACAGATGTTGGGCAACAAAGCTATGAAACCCTAGTAAAAGCATTAAAAAATGGCAAACAAGAAACCTATAATACAATCGTGCGCACCGCAAATGATGCCAGTAAGTTAGTCAATCCACAATGCTCTGCTGCTTGGTCACTCATTGGACGTGATAGCTCATTAGTTCCACTCGCATTACCTCCAAAACTTGATAGTCGTTGGGCTGCATGTGAAATGGCTGAAGTTTATCTGCAAGCAATTTGCCGTGACGTTTCATTTAATGATTATGGAACTGGTCAAGGAACTGATCGCGATACAGACGGACAATCAATTACACAAAAAGCTGCAAACCTGCTCAATGCGTATGGCAATGATTACAAAGGCGCTAAACCGGTAACACCGGCAAACCTTTTCCGTGGTCCTGATGCAGGTTGCTTGGTTGGCCCCTATCTTTCTCAGTTTTTTTGGCAAGATCTACACTTTTTAAACCAGCCACTGGCAATAATAAATCCTTATATTCCAACTGCAAGTAAGCATGAATTTGGTGTTACATGGGATAATTTTGTTTCAATTCAAGATGGTTTTGTTCCTGTTGCTTACGGCCCAACTGATTTTGATGGACAACGTTATGCAATTAATGGACGAGATGCCGGCACATGGGTCCATAATGACCTCCCGGTTGATTCATACAACAATGCACTCAATGTATTAATTAATAATGGATTTCCTTCAGCACCAAACTTACCCTACTTTAATGGGCTGATGCCTAATGAAGATCCGTTTGGCACTATGGGAGCTCCTGATACATCACAATTAATTGCAGCAGTTTCAGTACAAGCACTCAAAGAAGCTTGGGCACACAAATGGCGCGCTGCTCGCCGATTGCGCCCTGAAGCAATGGCCGGACTAGCTCATCAAGCTAAAGTTACAGGAGAAAATCCATACGGTTTAAATGACGCTCTCTTTGCAACTTTAGGTGGCGTAAATGTTATGGACTGGACCTTGGCTCGTAATATTACACAAAACCCACTTGATCCCAACAATGCAACCTATTTGCTTGGATTAATGTACCCTGAGGGTTCTCCAACTCATCCATCATATCCAGCAGGACATGCAACTGTTGCCGGTGCATGCACAACAGTAATAAAAGCATTAGTTGCTGATCAAGCGCTATTTGCAGATTATTTAACACCAGTCAAACCAAATCCAAATGATCCAACATTACTCATTGCATTAACTAATGCTGAAGGCGCAAATCTAATTACAGTAGGTGGTGAACTTGATAAACTAGCATCAAATATTGCATTAGCACGTGATTTTGCCGGTGTCCATTACCGTTCAGATGGTGACTATGGCATCAATTTAGGCGAACTTGTTGCAATATACTTCTTGCAAGATTGGGCCGCAACCTATGCAGAAGAAAAATTTGATGGCTTTGAGCTTACTAAACGCAATGGCCAACGCATTCGTATAACTGCAAATGACATTGCTGTTATCAGCTAAAAAAGGATCCTAATATGAATTTACGTTATCTGTTGTGTTCACTGATTTTTATGATCAGTCATGCACAATCGATTGATCCACTTGATGAAATCAGCATGCTTGAACCGGAGCTTATTGTTTTATTAGATGAACAAGTTAGCTCGGCATGCCGAACATTGAATGAAATGTGGAATACAGCCGGATGCAACTTTCAAAACCCTCACATCCAAGAACTCCTTAATTCTGAAGCTAAGAATATTGATTATGAAACAGTCCTTAAAGCATTACATGCTTGCATAACAGCTACGTGTAATACTAACTCACCTGAAGAACAAGCATTACGCTGCAAACTTGAGCGTATTTATAATCAATTAGCTGATGAATACGATGAGCTAGCAACGCAAATAAACACACGGCGCATTAAATGCAAATATTTCTGCAAAGTAACTACGCGTGATTTAGTAGTCAATAACAATGCTTGCATTGCTAAATTGATTGTAAAAGATGCCCTCAAAGTTGATAACTTGACCGGTGCTTTAATTGCTAATAACGGCAATATTACAACCGGCCAAATTCCTGCAGATGCAATTCCTGATGGCTCAATTACTAATGATAAATTGGCTAATAATGCTGTAACATCAGATAAAATTGCGCCTATGACTATCACACCCGATGAAACTGCATTCAATCCGGTTGTCGCTACACTTGGTGAAGCTAAACCGTTAGTTGTATATCGTGGATCAATTAATGCCGATGGAACAGTAATATCGGGGACAGGATTCACTTCTGTCCGTTCAGGTGCGGGACCATTTGTTTATACTATAAACCTGACAGCCCAATCATATACCGATGCAAACAGCTATCAAGTATTTGCTCAAACACTATCCGGCAATTCGTTAACAATTGCACAATTAAGCGGCACTCAATTTTCAGTTACTATAGCTGCAGATGAACCGTTTTCACTCTTTACCATTGGTGCATAATTCAACTACATTGTATAAAAACGCAGCGGGGACGAAATGTTTTCGTCCCCGCTGCCAACTTCAAAACTCTAGACTAATTATTCAAAATCTAAATCTTGAATATCCAAACCGGATTCCATCAAAATATCCGCGATATTTTGCGTGCTTATACCTTTTTCCAATTTGTATGGCTTAACCAAATTACCATCTTCATCTTCATAGATATCAAGCTTCATATTTCTAACGGAATTCATTTCCTGCTCAAGCTCGGTTAACAATTTAAAGTGTGTAGCAATAATAAACACAACATTGCTGCGACTTGCAAGATGCTTAATTACTTTGTAGGCACCAGGAGCACCTTTTTCAGGTGAAGTTCCTTTGAACAGTTCGTCAATCACGATAAATGCAAATTCATCTTCCTGTAGACTATTTACTGCTTTAATCAATGACTGCGCACGATTGATTTCTGCTTGGAATGCTGACTCGCCTAACGCAACACTATCTAAAATATGCAAGTATGAACTGAAATCAGTAAATATAGATGATGAGCAAACCTCTGCCGGTGCAATACCCAATGTATGCGCAAGATATAAACTGATCAAAGTTCCTTTAAGCCCTACAGTTGATTTTCCACCTGTATTTGAACCGGTAAGTACAACATTTTGTTCTGTGTGCATACCACCTAATTGAATATCATTAGTGACAACAACATTGTGATCAACAAATGGATTCCAAAATGATTTAATATCAATATATGGAGTATCAGCCTTTCTAAGATCAGCAAAACAGAAATTTACTCTACGCTCTGCAAATTGACGATATAATTTTGCAACAGAAATACATGCATCTAGCTCACCCATAACTTCAACTGCACCCGCAAAGTTATTTTTTTGCGCTTGCATCAATTCATATGCAGCCAATACACGACCTGAAAGTGAAAAGAATGAAGCCTCGCCAGTGAAAGTACTTGTATCTAACAGTTTAACTAATTTGGCAAAATCATTATTTTCTGAATAATGCAATAAATTATTCACATGTTGCCATGACACAAGACCTTGTGTAACGGCAGCATACTCATTGCCTAATGCCTGTAATGCTTGTATTGAGCTAATAACATTACTCATACTAATCATTTTTTCTTGTAAGAAGTTAATTGCATCTTTAGTCTGCTTTGCAGCATCATATGCTTTTTTTGCTTGATAAACTCTTAATCCACCATAAGCTGAAGCAGCCAAACACCGAAAAGGAATACTTAAAGGCTCAAACATGCCCTTATAAGTGTTAAAAAGAGCCTGAGCTGAATCCTTGAATGAAAGACCTGAAATCAACTTAACTAATACAATTTCTACGGCTGTCGTAATTATTAAATCGCCACCAAATTGAATTGATGTCCCCAAATTCCCCAATCGCGTCAATGTTTCCATCGCATATGGATTATTATTGTATTCCTTAAGCCAAGATTGTTGATAATAGCAATTGTTTACAACGTCATTACTTACGGCATCAGTTTCAAGCCAATTTGTAAGCATACGTTCTTCATTTTCAGCCCATTGACGGCATAGCGCATCAGCTTCAAGCAGCAACTCTTCATCTGCAACAAATTTTTTAATCAAATTTTGACGAGCTTCAAACTTATTCGGATCTGATGACGCAAGCGGATTGGTCAGCATCTTTCGTAACACTGCAGAACCGGCAGATGACCATGTGCGGTCAATAATACCGGCAATATTTGCTTCCGGATATGTGCCATCACCACAAAAAAGCTCCAAATCGCGATATAAAATATCCAAAGAAGCTTGTTGTTCCGGCTTTAATTGTGATGGAAAAAAATAATCGGTCTCGACATGTTGTAAAATATCATATATTTTTAACGCCTGCTCTTGTTTACCCAATTTTGGAAGTGAAAAATCAACCTCTTCTTTTTTTTCGGGCTCACTTACGACATTTTTTGTATCAATGCCTTGTGAGCACATATATGCATATTTTAATTCGTTATAACTTGCACCAATTGATTGCTCTTTTGACCATATAAAAGTAAACGTAAGCAAACTTAAACAAAAAGTCGCTTTATATGTTTTGAACATATATCCTTCTCCTGAAGTAATTTAAAAAATGTTAAAAAATGTATTGTATAAAAAAGAAAGGCGCGCTATTGCTTTATAGCCAGTATTTTTCTTACAAAAACCGTTATGTACAAAAATAACTTAGAATCACAAAAAAAGCAATTAATATTAATACAAAAACATCTATGGGAAGCCCATATAAAAACGTTTCACAATAAAAAAAAGAGTCCACATGGATTCGATAAAAAAGATAGTGAATATTTTTAATTAAAAAATTGGACCAGGATAACCATAGAGAAGATCCGCCGGCACTCTTGGTTCAAAAACCTGATACTCGGAATTGTCTTTTTTGCCATCTCTACTTTTTTCTATTTTTTTCTTTTTTGACGCTTTATTCAGTTTATTAAGCAAAACCACCATAGCAGTTATATTATCTCGGCTACCTTTATTAAATGCAGTTTTTCTTAACATCTGTGCAGCTAATCTACACGCAGTATCATTGCCATCTTCAAAAGACAAAGCTGAACCCTCTTTTTCCACTTTCGAGCCTTTTTCCTTTTGCAATTCTCTTGACACCAACTGTGCCGCTTCCTCATTTGAAATAACATCCCAAACACCATCACACGCCAATATTAAAAATGCATCATCTGCAGTTATTTCAATTTTACATATATCAGGAACTGCACTGATAATTTTTTCTCCATTTTTACCCAAAAAAGATCTATAGTTATCGCCAATTGCTCGAGCAACAGCCAAAGCACCATTAACTCTTGCCCACGAAACATATCCACCTGACTTTTCAATTCGCTCTTTTTCTTTTTCATCATTTGGCTTGTGATCAGTTGTTGCAAAACGAACTAAGCCATCCTGTTTTACCAAAAGCACTCGTGAATCTCCTGCCCACGCAATAACCAGCTTTCGCCCTTCTTCTTCAGGAATTATACGCGCAGTGACAACTGTTGTGCCCGAGCGACCTCTAAACTGATCATCAACATTCAAATATCCTTCTTTTTCACCAACTTTAAATACTTCTGCATGCAGATGTTCTGCTACATACTCTGCAGCGCTTTTTCCTCCATGACCATCATATACACCAAAAAAAAGTTGGCCTTCATCACTTTTTACAACAGTATGACGATCCTCCATTGTAAAACGACGCCCCTCAATTGCGCTTACTCCCCAAGGAGTTTCAATTTCAACCAACGGAATCTGTATATCTGCTGCGTAAAAAAGTGAAAAATGAGATAATAACACTGAAACTACTATGTTTTTATTCATTATAAATGCTCCTTTAAATGCATATTTAAACTTTACTTTGACTGAAGCATACAAGACTTTATCCAAAATGGTCAATTTTTAACAATATAAACATAAAAATCACTCCTGGCCTGTTGCTAAAGCCATGAATAGCGAATATAATACAAGCATATTTACGTATAACTTATTAACATTATTCATGAGGATAAAACATGAACCTACACCACAAGCTTTTACTTATAGCTTTGCTTATGCCTGTAATGCATATACATACTGAAAAGCCTGGGGCTGAAGTCCTCCAATTAAAACCAAACATATCTGCTAAAACTGCACTTTTAACGGCCGGATCAGGCATCGGAGCAGGAAGCGCCACCCTTTATGCTTTAAGCTGGTTACTTGGCATTTCATATAGACATACATTAAATGTAAATCATCCGGAAATAGTTTCTTCATTGATTACTGCCGCATCAATCGCCACCGGTTCATTAGCAGCATGGTTTGCATATCGCAATCTACCTGAAGGGAAATATGGCACCGCACATAAGGCATTATCTCAAGCAATCAACGACGAAGTTCTTAATGAGCTTATCGACCTACAACAAAACTTAATTGAAAACATTAAAAATGAATATATTGAATTTACCTATCCACGCGTAACTGCATACAACGACTTTATCAACTACCGCAAAGCATTACACAATGCTACAACCTTGTTCAGAGAAGCAATCATAAACTCCGATGACAACCTGTTGGTTAACATGGCTCACGAATGCATCGAAACAACCAACGCCTACTTGAAAGAGATTGATACATGTATCAACATTATTCGCAGTGAACCGGATTGGATAGAACAACTCAAAGGCCATGATACTATGCTGGCAAGACAAGCACAAGAACGTGCAGCTCTAGCTCAACAGCAAGTTGCATTCAACACGGCATTCAACCGCACCGTTGTCATTCATTAAATAAGATAAATGTAGAGTTATTGTAAAGTAAGCATAAGCGGCTCTTCATGAGCCGCTTATTATTGAGCAAGAATATTAAAAAGTAGTATCAGTAGTAATAACAATATTTGGCATAAGCTCTCTTCCTTGCTCTTTTGCATCTTCACTAAATTGGTTACCACTAATATCTAGCTCTTGCAGGTTCGGCTGTACCGGCATCCCATCAAAACTGCTTATACTGTTATTCCTGATACTTAGCGATCCTAGATTCTCTATATTTGGTACTTCTTCCAAACCATGCAAACTGGTGAGGAAAGAAGTCAATATAACATAAATCACTCTTTTTTTATGCAAAACCCAATAAAATGCTATATTGAAAAGTATGGATAAGCTCAAAACACAACACTTACCCTCATTACCGGGCGTATACCTATTTAAAGATGAAAACAATGAGATTCTGTATATAGGTAAAGCCAAATCACTCAAAAACAGGGTGCGCAGCTATTTTGCCAAAAATAGCGATTGGAAAGTACAAGCATTACTTCAAGAAGCTCATAATATAGATTTTGTACTCACCAATACTGAAATTGAAGCAATGCTACTTGAAGCGCAATTGATTGGTGAACATAAACCCAAATTCAATGTTTTGCTCAAAAGTGGTCAACCATTTGTATATTTAATGTTTAGCAAACAAGAACTACCCGAACTGAAGATTGTGCGCAATAAAAAAGAAAAAGGCATATTTTTTGGCCCCTTTTTGCATAAGCGCCAAGCCCGCTCTGTCGCCAAATTCTTAATCGATACCTTTAAACTACAGATATGTAACAAAAAGATTGCCAACGGTTGCCTTGATTATCATATTGGTAGATGTGCCGGATCGTGCAAAGATATATTTGATAGTAAGGATTATCTCTTTCGTATTGAATTAGCAAAAAGTGCACTCAAAAAAAACCGAAAAAACTTTTTGACGAGGTTACACAAAAAAATAAAAGAGCACACCAAAGTGTTAGCTTTTGAAAAAGCAAAAAAACTCCATCAATATGTACTTGATCTTGATATGATTTTTAATACATTACACGTAAAGTATTCACACGAAAAATATGCACCAAGCGTGTTTATTGCTATGCATCAAACAAAGCGCTTGCCTATTGATAAAGAGCAATTAGCTCAATCATTGCAAGAGCTGTTGCAAACAAACAAACCAATTCGCACCATTGATTGTTTTGATATCTCACATTTTCAAAGCTCATATTTGGTTGGATCATGTGTGCGCTTTAGCAATGGTCTACCTGATAAAAACAACTTTAGGCGATTTAAAATTCGTTCTTTACAAGAGCAAAATGATTACGCTGCACTGCATGAAATCGTTTCGCGCCGCTATAAAAAACCTGAAGATCTACCCGATTTAATATTGATTGATGGTGGCAAAGGCCAACTGAATGCGGTCAAAGATCTGTTTCCTAATACACTATTTGCAAGCTTAGCAAAACGAGAAGAGCTTCTTTTCACGCCATTGCACCCTGATGGCATTCATCTGGACGTCAAAACCCCAATCGGCAAAACATTAATTGCTTTACGTGATTATGCCCATCATTTTGCTATTAGCTATCACAAATTACGTCGAAATAAAGATATTCGAAACTAAAAAACACCTATAAAAATGACATCATCCTTCTAAAAGCTTCTTTTAACATGAAAAACCATTGATATTGCAACACTTTCAACTCTATACTTAAAGAAAAAGATGATATTTTATAATAGCTTCACCATAAACAATGAGAATAAAAGATGAAAAAATATGTATTAATATTAATAAGTTTAATGTTGTTATCGCCATATTCACACGCCAGTGATCATAGCCCCAATGAACGCAAAAGATATCCTCATGGCACAATGATTCCGGGAGTAGGATTTGCTTTTGATGTCGACATACAAGCATTGGAGAAGTGCTGGACAGGGTATAAACAATTCCCCAACTTCTACAAACCCCCAAAAGATCTCCTCCCTGAAGAAAATGATGTATGCCTAATTGCAAAAATAAGTGACTCCAGTGAGCGAAAAAAAGAGTTAGAACAAATTGCTCTCAAGGCCAAGGAAGAACAATGGGATGCTTCTTTGAGAGAGTTTATTAATAAAAAATTAAATGAAAAAGGATTTATAAGCACCATTAAATCACATTTAAGGAAAAGGCCAAAAGCTAATTCATTTTAAGTAAATTTTATTAACTAAAAAAAGGATAAATCTCATGAAAAAACACATCAAGGAATGCCTGATCTTGAAAGATAAAAAATGAAATACAATAACATACTTTTATTATTCCTTTTTGGGTTAATAAATTTAACCATTAACAGTGAAGCTCATAGAACCAAGTACGGCACTTTCGATTTAACCTTAATTGATACAGAAGAGCTGGAAGATTGCTGGCTCGCAGCAGAAACAATGGGCTATATAGACAGCTCATTTGCATCGGATTCAGAAGAATATCGAATATACAAGATTGCTTTAAAACGCAACTCAGAGGACCGCAAAAAAAGCTTGCTACAATTACTATCAAAAGCAACAAAGGAGAACTGGAGTAAAGCGTATATAGATTTTATTAAAGCAAAATTGAAAGACGAAGAAAAATAAAAACCCTACTTTTCTACTATAGATGCAGCCAATCCTGCAACAAAAGCTTGATCTGTTTTAGACAAATCACTCAAGTAGGCCTCTGTCACAAACTCACAACAACCATTAAAATCTGGAAATTCACCAGCTTCACGAGAAAATGCATATGCTAAAGCAGCATGCGATTCAACAAACCGTATGGATTCTTTCATTTGAAGTGCTTTATTAAGCGATCGTAGCCATACAATACCCGGATTAATTTCGAAAGCTTTAGTCCCAAATGATTTTGAAATCGTGCATGATAAAGCTTTCTTTATTGGCGACACAAACATTCCATTTAAGCTACAAAGGGAAACTAATAAAGAAAAAGTAATTCCTATTTTCATAATCATAGCCTCGATTATTTTTTTTAATAAAATATACCAAAAAAAAGATAAAACTATTGTTTGTACAAGGTAAATATATTACCCTAACTTTAACCGTAAAGGCTTAAAAAAACAGCAAAACAGATATGCTAAATTGCAAACAATTTCACTCAGGATAAATTAGTGGATACACAAAACTTTACTAATGCAACCCAAGAACTGATCAATGATGCTGTTAGACTGGCAATGCAAAAAAACAACCCAACATTACAACCGGTCCACACTATTGATGCCGCATTACATAATGATTTTTGTATTTCATTCTTACAAATGCTCAACATCCCCATTGATCAACTGCGCACATTGACTGCTCAAGCTCTAGACCAATTGCCTTCAGCACCAGGAACCAAGTTGAGCATGGATGTTGCCATGCAAGACTTTTTAACCTTATGCAAAAAAGAAGCTGACGCATTAAATGACCAATTTATAAGCCTAGAACATATCATGCTTGCATGGGCACAAACTGAACATCTGCCTCCGTTTTTGCGATCGTTCTTTAAGCAGCATGCATTCACCCATTCAAATATACTTACCTATATGAAAGAATTAAGAAAAGGAAGTACCGTGGATAGCAAAACCGCCGAAAGCGCATATAATGTTTTAGAAAAATATGCACAAAATATAACCGAACAAGCACGTTTAGGAAAATTAGACCCGGTAATAGGCAGACATGATGAAATTCGCCGTGTGATTCAAATTTTATCCCGTAGGACGAAAAATAATCCTGTACTCATTGGTGAACCAGGTGTTGGTAAAACTGCAATTGTGGAAGGCATAGCACAACGCATTGTTGATAACGATGTCCCTGAAAGCTTAAAAGGCAAAAAAATATTTAGCTTAGATCTCGGGTTATTAATTGCAGGTGCAAAATATCAAGGTGAATTTGAAGATCGCATAAAAAATATTTTAAAAGAGATCGAAAAAAATCCTGATGATATCATTCTATTTATCGATGAATTACATATGTTAATTGGTGCCGGTTCATCCGGTGGTGGCATGGACGCTTCAAATCTACTCAAACCTGCTCTTGCACGTGGACAACTGCATTGCATCGGCGCAACTACACTCAAAGAGTACAAAAAATATATCGAGAAGGATTCCGCCCTAGAACGCCGTTTTCAAAAAGTATTAGTTGAAGAACCTTCTGTTGAAGATGCTATTTCAATTTTACGTGGACTGAAAGAACGGTATGAATTACATCATGGAATCCACATCAAAGATCAAGCGCTCATCGATGCAGTAAAGTTATCAGATAAAAATATTTCCGATCGTTTTTTGCCTGATAAAGCAATTGATTTGATGGATGAAGCAGCTGCAATGGTCAAAATGTCAATCGATTCACAACCTGAACTAATCGACAAACTTGAACGTAGTATTCGTCAACTTGAAATTGAAAAAGTTGCCCTACAAAAAGAAAAAGATGACGGTAAAGCAAAAGACCGTCTTGAAAAACTAGAAAAAGAACTCGCTGAACTCAAAGAAGAACACAACAAGCTGCTTAATCAATGGAAAGCGGAAAAAGCACCACTTGAGAAAATAAACAAAATTAAAGAAGAAATTGAAAACTCAAACTATCAATATCACATGGCAGAACGTGCCGGAGACTTTGCAAAAGCTTCTGAAATTAAATATGGCACAATCGCCAAACTTGAAGCAAAACTTGAACAAGAAAAAAATAAAATAAAAAACCTTAAAACAAAATTAATAAAACAAGAAGTTGATCAAGATGATATTGCCGCAGTTCTTTCCCGTTGGATAAAAATCCCTGCAGAAAAGCTCAAAGAAAGTGAAACCGAAAAACTACTTAATATGCAAAAAATTCTAGACAAACAGGTGATTGGCCAAGATGAAGCGGTTGAAAAAATTACTCATGCAATTCAAATGCATCGCACCGGATTAACAGACCCAAACCGCCCAATCGGTTCATTTCTTTTTCTTGGACCAACCGGTGTAGGGAAAACTGAAGCTGCCCGTACGCTTGCCGATTTTTTATTTAATGATCCACATAAAATGATTCGCATTGATATGTCAGAATACATGGAAAAACATGCCGTTGCACGTTTAATTGGTGCTCCTCCAGGTTACATTGGTTATGAAGAAGGCGGGCAATTAACTGAGCAAGTCCGCAGACATCCGTATAGCGTTATCTTATTTGATGAAATAGAAAAAGCACACAGTGATGTGTTTAACATTTTGCTTCAAATCTTAGACGATGGCAGATTAACCGATTCACAAGGTCGCACCGTTTCATTCAAAAACACTATCATTATCATGACCTCTAACATTGGGTCAAGTTTAATCCTTGAAGCCAATGCATTAACCGATGAAGTAAAAAAACAGATTGAGATGATTCTACACAAAACCTTCCGGCCTGAATTTTTAAACCGTATTGATGCAATTGTATACTTCAAAAAACTATCTGAAGCCAACGTACAAAAAATTGCACACCTACAAATTGCTCTTTTGGAAAATAGACTTGCTGAACGCAATGTAAAATTACAGATTTCCGACGGTGCAATTAAACGTATTGCCGAACTTGGCTATTCACCTGAATTCGGCGCACGGCCTCTCAAGCGTGCAATACAAAATCATATAACTGTGCCAATTTCACAATTTTTGCTTCAACACCCAGAAACACAAGAGATACATGTTGAACTCAAAAATGATCAATTACACATTAGATAAATGAATTTTTAAATAGTGATGTTAAAAAATAGGTGTCACTTAAAGGCAATATTATGAAGAAAATAATAGTGATAACTATCTTTTTCCATTCTGCACCATTATTAACTATGGAAAATCGAGAAACACGGCCGAGAGCAGCCTCCGTTGATTCTCCAAAAAACAGGAAGACGGCTGTTACAACATTCGCAAAACAAAAACTTGAAGCCTTATCAAGGTTAAGCCAGAGCGATGTTTTAAACAGTAAGACAAAGCTTTTCGTCACAAAAAAGCATCGTTGTTCCTTGCCCGACGTAAAAAGCTTAACTCCACGCGAATACATGCGCATCAGAACGTTACTAAAAGAGAATCCAGGGGTATAACACGATTAATATTATATAAACCTACATTAAGGAGCTCTATAGCATGGGGAAAAAAATGTTTGTCGCCAATTGGAAAATGCAATTATCTTTTGATCAAGCTTGTGCATTTGCGCACAATCATCTTGAAGGCTTAAAAAAAGTTGCTGATCAATCACAGAGCGAAATTATATTATGCCCTTCATTTCCTGCATTGTACAATGTAAAACAGATATTAAAAAATACAAAAGTTCATATTGGTGCACAAACAGTATCGCGACACGGCTCCGGTGCTTATACCGGTCAAGTTTCGGCTCAATCACTTGCACAAACAGGATGCACCTATTGTATTATTGGCCATTCAGAAAATAGAAAATATCAACATGAAAGCAATGTTGATATTGAACAAAAATGCAAAGAGCTTCTTAAACAAAATATCACCCCCATTATCTGTATTGGTGAATCAAAAGAAGCTTTTGAACAAAAAAAAACATATAACATTTTAAACGAACAACTTGAATTTATTTACACCGCCATCACAGAACTTAATCATCATGTTAAACATTATGCAATTGCCTATGAGCCAATCTGGGCAATAGGCACCGGCATCATTCCTGAAGTTGCATATTTAACTGAAATATTTGCATGGCTTCATACTCAATCAAGAAAACAGACCGATACCCGTTTTTCTCTTCTTTATGGCGGCAGCGTCAATGCACAAAATGCACACAATATTTTATCAATTAAACATATAGATGGTCTGTTAATCGGTGGCGCTAGTTTAGATTTTGCAACATTTGAACATATCATTAAAAACTAAATAAAGAGGGGACCTACAATGTTTTTATCAATTACATTCGTTATCACCGGCTTAATACTGCTCTGGCTATCAGGTGAATTGGCTGTCCGTTATAGCCTACAACTTGCCTACTTATCCGGCATTTCCACCCTTATTATTGGTTTCTTTTTCATATCAATTTCCACCGGACTTCCAGAATTTTTTGTACTTTTTAATGCAACATGGTTAAAAACTCCCGCTCTAGCTGTCGGAGACATCATGGGTTCGAACTTCTTTGATTTAGCTATGGGTCTTGGCATTCCTGCATTCTTCATCCGTCCCATACTCATTGAAAAGAATGAACTTGCTCGAACTATATACTTGCTCATCAGCACAGTCCTTTTAATTCTTTTTATTTTTGCACATCAACAATTAACCTTTTGGCATGGCCTAACTCTAATATTAATGTACTTCACTATTAATCTATTCTTTTTCAAATTACGCGGCCAAAATAACATGCATAAAGACAATATGGCACATATCGAAAAAACGCTCGAAAATGAATGGATCGTTACCGGTATTGTCGGCACATGTATCAAACTGATTTTAGCAGTTTGTGTAGTTCTTTTTGCAGCACACCTCACGGTCACTTATGCAATTGAACTAACACGCTTACTTGGACTTCCTATTGCACATTTTGGTGCCACATTTATTGCATTAGGAACCTCATTACCTGAACTAACTCTAAGTTTAACTGCAATAAAAAATAAAGAATACGCACTCATACTTGGTAATGCATTCGGCTCAATATGGAATCAAGGCGGTTTAATGCTTGGAATACTTACCTTGCTCAACCCTCCATCAATCAATCTGCTCCCCATCTGGCATTTATTACCTTTTGCATTGCTTGCATTTACCATTGTTGCTTTTGCTGTCATCCAAAAGCGATGCATTGGCCGAATAACAGCTTCTTTACTCATAGCCACCTACTTTAGCTTCATCTTATATGAAATTATAGGATTTTAAGATTAAAATTTTAAAAACGCCCTAATATTATTGCAATGTGAATTAAAAAACAGGTATTGTCAATAATAATACATCTTTTAATATTCATATAATTTTAATATAGGAAAAAATATGAAAAAACTATTGCTCACTTTCTTAATCATAAGCGCCGGTACATGCTTTGCAGCGGAAACTCAACCCTTGCTTTCAAAAGAAGCAAGACAACCTATTTATACATTTGACCGGTTAAATCGCCTATGGGTTACACAAATAACCGCAAACCTATCCGGAAAACGAATAATATCAAATGACCCTAAAATTCAAAAAATATTAAGGGCTGCACAAAAAACTGACCATGAAAAAAGAAAAAGATACCTTCTAAACCTTAATGCTGAAGCGTTAAATGACGAATGGGATCCAATTCTCATTGAATTCATAGATAGCAAAATTTCATGACCTCTAAAAAATCACAAAAAAAATCTGTATGATTTTGCAAAAACATGCAAAAAGAGTATCCTAATGATAAAATAGCTTTTTTATTATTAAACGGAGATCTAGCATGTTATTCACCCTTCTTCTAACGCTCTACACAATTAATTGCATTTTGCTTGTTTTTATCATCTTAATCCAACAAGGTAAAGGCGGCATGGGTCTAGGTGCAATTGGTGGCGGAACTCAAATGCTTTTTGGTGGTTCCGGTGGTCAAGATTTATTCCAAAAGACTACCTGGGTTATGGGCACCATTTTTATGGTTGGTGGACTTGCATTGTCAATTTGGAGAACACAACAAAATAATGCTGCAACTTTCGTACGTCAACGTCAAGCACAAATGCCTATCCAAGCACCTGCACCAATGCCAACCGCACCGGCAGAACAAGGTTAACAATACTCTTTAGCATGTATATGTCTTTCATACATCCCCTGAACGTTATTGGTTCATATGCAGTGCATGCATATAAAAACAGCAAACGCTTTGCCTTTTTTCTGTTACAAGCAATATACATTGGCCTTACTAAACCATTAAAATTTCAAGCGTTGCTACAACAGATTGAACAGATTGGCATTGACTCCTTAAATATTGTTATATTGACTGGTACTTTTACCGGTATGGTTTTTGCATTGCAAAGTTATATCGGTTTTTCACGTATTGGCGGCGAACAATTTATCGGATCAGTTACTGCACTTGCCATGGCGCGTGAATTAGGGCCTGTTCTGACCGGTTTAATGGTGACCGGACGTGCATGCTCTGCAATTGCAGCCGAATTGGGCACGATGCGCATTACCGAACAGATTGATGCACTTGTCACGTTGCGCATCAACACATTTTCTTATTTAATAGCACCACGCATATTTGCCGGCATCTTAGTTTTACCATGCTTATCTTTGTTTTGTAGTATCTGTGGAATTATTGGAGGCTACTTTGTTGTTGCCTATTCACTCAATTTAAGCGGCGAACAGTATGTTGCAAATATTATACAATTTTGCAAACTCAATGACATTATGGGCGGCCTTATTAAATCTGCTTTTTTTGGGTTAATTTTAACGTGGGTCGGATGCTATAAAGGTTACTATACCCATGGTGGCGCACGCGGTGTAGGCAAAGCAACAACAGAAGCGGTCGTACTTAGTTCAGTTTTGATATTGGTAATTAACTTCTTTTTAACTAAACTTTTGGATCATCTATGATTCAAATTCGCAATCTTGTTAAAAAATTTGGTGATCGCACTATTACCGATAATTTAAATTTAAGCATCCCCTCAGGACAAATGACCGTCATTATTGGCCGATCCGGTGAAGGAAAATCATTACTCCTTAAACAAATTATTGGCCTCATCAAACCCACTTCCGGACAAATTCTTATTGACGACACAGACATCACCAAACTAAATCCATCGCAGTTAAATGAACAACTAAAAAAATTTGGCTATGTCTTTCAGTTTGCCGCACTACTCGACTCACTAACTGTTTGGCAAAATGTTGGCATTAGCATGCTCAATGATGGGCACCAAAAAGAGGAAATCATCCCTATTATAAAAGAAAAATTGGCATTGGTTCAACTTCCTGAAGATACATTATACAAATATCCTTCAGAACTTTCAGGTGGCATGGCAAAACGCGTAGGATTAGCGCGCACCTTAATTACCAATCCAAAAATTATTTTATATGATGAACCGACAACCGGCCTAGATCCTGTTACTGAACGACGCATTCATGAATTAATGTTTGGCCTACAAAAACAGTTCCAGGTAACATCTATCGTTATCACACACAGCACAGATCTTTTTCAGTTTGCTGATAACATTGCATTTCTGTATCAAGGGAACATTGCCTATTTCGGTCCAGCAAAAGATATTTGGCAATGTACCAATCCTTACATCTACCAATTCATTCGCGGCTTGCCCAACGGCCCAATAAAAACATACTAATCTCTTTACTTTGCAAAATCCGTTTGGTATATCTGCAACGACAATATTGCGATCCCTATTTTTAAAAAAAAGGAGCAACCAATGAAATATACAATCATCTCTCTTTTTCTATTAAGTTCCACTTTTATAAAAACTGCCGATTCCGCCCCTGACAAACCTCGCAGCTTAAGCAAATGGAGCACGTCTCAATCTTCGTTGCCTAATACAACTATTTCAAATGAAACTGAAAAAAAATTATCACGGACACAATCAAGAATAACATTAGCGTCTAGACGTGGGCATCGCAGAACCCCTAGTAAGTCATTCACCGAAGGCACAGCGCCACAAATTACAGCTCAAATGCAAAAAATCGCCGACGAGCCTCTCCTACAAACAAAAACCATCAAAACAGAAAGTCTTCCTGAGTGGACAAACTTATTAAAAATGATGCCACATGTTCTGGCAACAGCACAAAAACATTATTCAGAAATGCCACAGAAAGAGCAAGAAGCATTAGCTATAGTTGCACACGTTGTACAAACAGAAGAAAATTTACAAAAAATAAAAACATTCCTATCTTTTTCCGATGAAATAACTGATCAACTATTGAACCTTGGATCAAATCCCGAAGAATGTGAACTTCTTGCACAACATGAACGCAATCCTGATCTAAAGAAAATAACATCAATCCTTGATGAAAGCCCTACAAAATGTGCCGTTCTATTAAAAATTTTACAGACAATTTCTGAGGATTATCTTCTTTATCTTGCAAATCACACTCACTTATCTGCAGATGCCAAAGATATAGATCCTGCAATGCAACATAAATGCTTTGAGCTTATGCGAAAACTCTATGAGCATGACATTAAACCACTGCAAGAAGCTCATAAAAAAGCGCATGAAGAGACACAAGAATTAGCTTTTAGCGCCCTTGGCTATACCCAACTTGTTGATACGGCCGACACACAAAAATGGCTCGGACAAATGCCCATAGTAATACGGCAACAGAATGAAATACTCAAACAATTAAATCAAGAAAAAAAAGAAGTTAATGAAAAAACAGAAGAACTTTTACCTCAAATAATGCGATTACAAAGACAACAAGAACAGATATTTGAATTGCTTAAGAAACAAGTTGAAGGACGTGCAACCATGGAACTTCAGATACAGATGATTGCTCATCAGATACAAGCATATCGTGAGCATGAAGACGAAATTAAAAATCCAGACAGTTCATCAAGTAGAAAAAGACGAAATTCGCGTGGATCAAAAACAAAACATTTCTTCTCCGGACCCTTAAGCCCACGATCATCAAAAGATAAAATTGAAAGAACTTCTAAATCGTAAGTAAATAAAAAGCCCCGCAAGTTGCGGGGCTTTTTATTTACTTATCTTAAATATTGCTTAAAATCTTTATACAACATACTCGGTTGAATTCCCTGATTATTTTGATATTTATTACTTTGATATTCATCAAAGTCACCTTCAATCGTATGATAGAAAACTTGGCAAATTTCAACACCCGGATAAATACGAATCGGTTTGACACAAAACATTTCTAATGTCCAAAAACCGGTAAATCCTACATCACCAAATCCGGCAGTAATATGAATAAACAAACCTAAACGCCCAATAGAAGAACGCCCTTCTAACATAGGCACACACCCTAAGGTTTTGGTGTGCTCAATGGTTCGCGCTAAATACAAAATACCCGGTTCCAGCAAAATACCTTCCTCGGGAATGATGATATTACGCACACTTGGCTTTTTCTTCATATCCAAAGCTTCATCTTCATAAACCATAAGCTCATTATGCAAACGCAAATTGTAACTGTTAGGGTTTAATTGCTGAGGATTAAACGGCGTAATAAAAATATCTTTATCAAGTCGGCGCTTAATCTCTCTTCCTGACAAGATCATAATCGTTCCTAAAAAATTGGTATTACAGACGCATTGTCTTATTCATTCAACATGTTAGAATAAAGATTATCATTTATAAAGAAAAAAAGCATGATCATTTTCTTTTTAGTTTTATATTAAGAAAAAAAAGGTTCGTTATGACAGATACAACTATTTCAGAATCAACAATACAACAAATTAAAGACGAAAGTAGTCGATTTACTGGTCTTTCGCAAGAGGTCGGCAAAGTTATTGTTGGTCAAAAAGATATTATAGATTTTATTAATGTAGCACTTTTATGCAATGGACACATTCTCCTTGAAGGTGTACCCGGCGTTGCAAAAACAACTATGATCAAAGCGGTCACAGAAGCTCTTGGCCTCAGTTTTAATCGCATTCAATTTACTCCTGATTTATTGCCATCTGATTTAATTGGAACATTAATTTATAACCCTAAGACACAAAACTTTGAAACCAAAAAAGGTCCTGTATTTGCTAATTTAATCTTAGCTGATGAAATCAACCGTGCACCGGCAAAAGTTCAGTCAGCCCTCTTGGAAGCTATGCAAGAACATCAAGTTACTATTGGATCTGAAACATTTACCTTAGATGAACCTTTTTTAGTTTTTGCAACACAGAATCCAATCGAACAAGAAGGCACCTATCAACTGCCTGAAGCACAAGTTGACAGATTCATGTTTAAGCTTCTTGTTGATTATCCGCAGAAAGATGAAGAAAGAGAAATTTTAAGGAAAACATTTGATTCAAAAAGCATTGCTCGCATTTTAACTAAAGAAGACATATTTAAAGCTCAAAAGCTTGTGCAGCAAATCTATATGGACGACAAAATCGCAAATTATATTTTAGATATTGTTTTTGCAACACGTGATCCAAAGGGATACAACTTAGCGCGCATTGCTCCTTATATTGCTCATGGCGTTTCGCCCCGCGCAACACTTGCTTTATCGTATGCTGCAAAAGCACATGCTTTTTTAAAGCGTCGTCACTTTGTTACTCCTGATGACGTCAAAATAGTTGCACCTGCAGTGTTACGTCATCGCTTAGGATTAACCTACGAAGCACAAGCTGAAGATATATCCAGCGATCAAGTGATTGATACTATTTTAACAACAATTCCGTCACCCTAAATAATTACCCTACTATGTTATTTAAAGTTTCAATTAAGAAGGAATTTGCTCTTGACAATAACACAACAAGAACGCTATCGTTGAAACATTAGGTATTAAAAAAGGAATATCTTCATGAGACATCCATTGTGGATTTTAAACAGTGCCATTGCTGTATTGTTAATTGGCGCATTCCTTTTTATGCTGCTTTCACGCCAAAAAGTCCCTTACCGAGAATCAATAGAGCCAGAACTTTCGGCTGAACGCATTAAGCGGGATGAAATCAAAATTAATTTAAGTAAAATCTATGAAAATGACCTTTTTGATACATATCAAAAAGAATTCAAACAGCCGATTTCACCAGCTATACAAATTCCTGTTCCACAGGCACCAACACCTGAACTACCAAGAACACCTGAAATGCCAAGGCCAGCGTTTTTAGATCCGCTCAATATTACACTCAAAGGAATTGTAGTTATAGCAAGCGATGACAGTAAAAATCGAGCAGTAATTCAAGACAATCAAACAAAAAATGAGCAAACATATAAAGTTGGTAACACTATAAGTGATGCACAACTTATACGTATTTTTAAAAACAAAGTTATTTTCTTGCGTTCAAATGGGCAACAAGAGGTACTTTATTTACGTGAAAAAGATGCTGAACTTGACCCAACTTATGCAGCATTAAGCGGCTGGGAAAACGTAGTTAAAAAAATTGATGAATATCATCACACAATTAACCCACAAGCATTTACCGAACGCATACAAAACCTTGCACAATTTATAGACATGCTTGACCTAACAACTGCATTCCAAAAAGGTCGCAGCATTGGATGCCGCGTTGGCCAAACAAAAAAACATTCATTAGGAGCTGCACTCGGTTTTATGACTGGAGACATCATTACTCATGTTGATAATATACCGGCAACCGATACCTCTCATCGTTTCCAAATTTATAAAAATATAATCGCAAAAAAACCGAATGAACCTATTACTGTTCAAGTGTTGCGTGAACATGAACCAACGACTCTTGTATATGCATTAGAAGATTTTAGTATTCTTGATAGACTAGAAAAGACAAATCCGGCACAAGAGTTAGCGTTGGAAGAAAAAATAAAAGAAAGACAGATTAAAGCAATGCAACAAAAACATGCATTTGCACCAAGCGTACGGGATCTGAAAAAAAGAGAGCGACAAAATATGCTTTCAAGAGGAAGAATGCCAATTGGCTATAAACCCACGCAAACAACTGAGTAATAAAATATGATAAAAAAAAGAAAAAAAAATTTATATGCATGTGCCCTTTTACTGAGTCTACAAACAGGACGTGTCCTGCCTGATGAGCAATCACAAGCTATGCAAGTTGGCCAGCGATTACAAAAAAGATCTCGCACCTCAATTTTTGATACCGTTAATGATGAAGATGAGCCAATAGCCAACCAAGCAACAAATAATGCGGCTGCCAAATTAAATAATAAAAATGAAATTGCCACCAAAAATGAACAACAAGCAATAAAGCAAGACGTTAATCTACTAGAGCAAACCGGCGATCCGACTTTACAATTTTCATCTGCTACCGGACAAGGTATAAATCGTTTCATACAAGAGGCGATTGCCGAACCGGCCGAAGAATCTTCGAGCAGAGTCGAACCTTCTAAATCCGTAACCAAAACCACAGAAGAGCCTGAAGAACCTGCAAAGAAAGTTCCTCCAAAAATTGAAACCGCTCAACCGGAACAAGAGAAAACACCAACAGAAATCATTGACCCTATTGGTGAGTATCCTGGACAAGAGGTTGAACAAGAACAAAACGTATTTGATGCACTTTATGAACCAAAAGAAATTATGTTACGCAAAGAACATGAAAAACAACAAGAAGAAGCATCCAAAAAAGAGGCTCTTGAGCAAGAACAAAGAAAGGAAGCCGCCGATGACGACCTTATTGAGTTCTATTTTGAAGATGCTGATATTCAAAATCTTTTGACACAAGTTGCTGACATTTATGATGTCAATTTTATTACTGACGAAACAATTGATCCCCTTGGGCCGGGAGGCAAGGCGCTTAAGGGAAATAAAATATCATTCAAAACTCATAAACCCTTGAATAAAAAAGCTGCATGGAATCTGTTTTTAACATTCCTTGACCTGGCCGGATTTGCTCTGGTTCCAGAGTCCGAACAAGGGTTTTATCGTGTAGTAACCGCAGATAAAGCGCAAAAATCACCTGTCCCTGCATATATCGGCGTTGAGCCCGAAACATTACCCGATAATGATCAGGTGGTACGCTTTGTTTACTTCATTGAAAATGCTGAAATAAATACCATTAAAGATATAGTAAATACACTCAAAAGCCCCAATGCTCGCGCTGTTATCCTGCAAGAAATAAAAGCATTAGTGATTACCGATAAAACTTATAATATTAAAAGTTTAATGCAGATCATCAAAGAGCTCGATCAAGTCTCCATGCCTCAATCAATGTCTGTACTAAAATTAGAGCGCGCTGATGTTATGGATGTAAAAAAACTATATGACACCATTTCAAAACCAGATGGAGAAGGAGCAACTCCTTCGCGATTATTTGGCGCACGAAAGCAATCTGCATCAATTTATTTCCCTGAAAATGCACGGCTCATAGCTGAACCGCGATCTAATTCATTAATTTTACTTGGACCAAAAGACGCTATTAAAAAAATTGAAGATTTCATTATGAAGTATGTTGATGTTGAATTGGAAAAACCATACTCTCCATTACATACCTATCAGCTGCGCTATGCAAGCGCCGTTACAGTATCAGACATTATGAACAACATGTCTCAATTTGGTTCAGAAACTGCTGCCGGCAAAGCAGGCGGTGTTCGCGGCGGGGATAAATACCTTAAACCAATGAGTTTTACTGCTGAACCTGCAACAAACACTGTGGTAATTAAAGGTGACTACGAAGATTATCTAAAAGCATTAAAGATCATAAAAAAACTTGACGAACCGCAACCACAGGTCGCCGTTGAAGCTTTAATCCTCACCCTTAACTTTGAAGACAATAAGGAAATCGGTTCACAAATTCGTAACAAAGTTCCTGGTCCAAATGGTCTTTTAGGCAACAATGTTGACTTTCAAACTTCAGGTATTCGCTTGGGTGGATCTCCTAAAGGGATTCA
This sequence comes from Candidatus Dependentiae bacterium, assembly GCA_040878395.1. Taxonomy (NCBI): domain Bacteria; species Candidatus Babelota bacterium. The sequence goes on from JBBDMI010000012.1 coordinate 25,622, forward strand.
AACCAATAACACAGGACCCGGCGCTGATCGCTTATTGGCGAACTTAATAAACCTTGTTTCCGGTGCAGCTGCCGGTAACACAGTCTTCTCACTCGGTGCTGACGCATTTGGCGTTTGGGGAATTTTTAACATTTTGCAAAGTATCACAAATACACAGGTCGTCTCCAATCCATTTCTTGTTGCAACCAATAAGACAAAAGCTTCAGTTGCTATAGGTGAGATCCGTCGTGTTGTAACCAGTACTATTTTTGCCGGGGAAACTCCAGCTGATGCGTTAGGAGATTTTAGCGCAGAACTCAAACTGGAAGTTACTCCACAAATTAACTCTGATGGTATGATCATTTTAAAATTAAATGTACTATTTGAAAACTTCATAAGCAGCTTACAAAATAATGAAGAAGCTGCAAAACAAACGAGAACTATTGACACAAAAACCATAGTGGCCGATCGTGAAGTTATTGCCATTGGTGGACTAATCCAAAACCGCATAATTGAAACTTTAAACAAAGTCCCAGTTTTAGGTGACATTCCTATCTTAGGATGGCTATTCCGTAATAAAAGTAAAAATGTAATTAAAGATAATCTACTTATTTTAATATCAACACGCATTATCGAACCTGAAGTTACCGAAATAGTAGACGAACACACTCAACAGAAAATGGAAGACTATTATGAAACAGTTGAAACTTTTCATGATTCCGGTGAGTATCGTGATCCAGTATATAGGCGCTTCTTTGATGATCAGCAAGAAGACCCTGCTGGTGTTGTAGAGGACTTCCTATTCAAGCGCAGAATCACAGAAGAATCATCCGCTAAAGAAGAAATAGAAAAAATAGAAGAACAGAAAATTGATCAAAGGGTGACCCGCAACGGCAAATTTTATCGTCCGGGAAAAGCAAAAGCACCTGCAATCATAAAGCAACCGAAGTTAGAAAAAGAGCCACCACCTGCACCACCGGCAAACCAATCTCTTTATCGATCCGGATTATTAAAGCAACTCACTGAACAACCCGATGATACAATCCGTATTTCACAAAACAATAAAAAAAGTCGCCGTCGTGATGCACGTAGGTCATTACAACACCTTATGCCTAATGATCAAATAGGAGTGACGACATGATAAAAAATATTTTATTGCCCGAAAAGATTGGCTCTTACTATTTGTTTGCCAAACGTATTATTGGCTTTGAAGTAACACAGTCACATGTATTTGCTACAGTAACTTATTTACGTGCACATTCAAGCGTTATTGAAAAATGCATTGCATTGCCGATTGAGCAAGAAAATGGAGATACCCTCCCAAAACGCACCGCACAAACTATACAAAAAATTATAAAAAAAATCGGCTCATATGATGAAATAAGAACTGCACTATCAAGTGCACACGTAATATTTAAAAGCATGCGCCTTCCGTTTGATGACATTGAAAAAATACAGAAAGTTATCGACTTTGAAGTCGAGCCACTTTTGCCTTTTTCTATAGCAAATGCGGTTGTTGATTTCATTATTACTAAACCTATAACAGAACAAAATAGCTCCGAAGTGTTAGTTGCTGCAGTTCAAAAACAATATATCACACAACAACTTGAACTGTTCAATCAAGCAGGTGTGCACCCGGAAGTAATTACAGTCGATTTATTCGATCTTTATGGTCTGTATAAGCAAATTCCAACTTATAGTAAAATAAAAGACAACGTTACTCTTATAGAAATTAACAGTGAAATCACCAAAATTGCATTTATCACAAATGGCCAGTTACGCTTTATTCGCACACTCAATACAGGTATCAATTCTATTGCAACACAACTGGCAACAGAGCTTTCTTTATCTCCACGCGATGCCCTTGATCAATTAATGCGCTTTGGCTTTAATCATTCTGATGAAGCATCAACTCAAGCATTACAAAGAGCTTCGTCTACCCTTAAAAAACAGATTCAATTTACCCTACAGTCATTCACCGCACAAACAGAAATATCAACCCTAAACAATCAGATGTTTTTGTTGGGAATAGGAGCTGAAATTATAGGCATAGCAGATTGGATCGGCAAAGAATTAAATATACCGTGCGCATTGTTCAACCCAACCGAAGTCACACAAAATACGAACATCATATTTAAAAATATGGTCACAATTCCAGTTGCAAACAGTATAAGCACTGCAGCATCATTACCAACAGAAACTGTCGATCACTTTAATCTGCGCAAAAAAGAGTTTGCGCCCTCATCTGAGCAACTACTGCTTAAACAGTTGATCCTAGGAGGCATATTAATTTTTGGTTTATTTGCCGGCATTTTTATGCATAGCTTCTTGCAATTACGCAAATTACGCATCGAACTTGATGCATCAAAAGCTGAAACGGCTGAAGTCCTCAATGAATGGTTCCCTGAAATTGATAGAGGTCCTATCGATGACATGCTCGATGAAGCGCAAGAAGAAACGGTTAAAGAGGAAAAACTATGGTTCTCTTTTGCACGTTCAGCACATAATTCATTGCTCAACCTGCTATTAGAACTTACCGGCCTTGATCGCGATGGGTTAGGATTAATCATTGAAAAAATAACTATTGATCAAGATCGTGGTATTATGACGCTAAAAGCACAAGTCAGAGATCATGAAGCTCTAATACGCCTTGAAAATGAATTGCGACAATCTGACCTGTTTAGCTATGTTCAACCACAAGACAATCCGAATTTCAATATGGAATTACGTTTTGCTGATGAACGCCAAGGAGATACATGAATATAGTAAATAAAATTAAAGATTTTTTAGATAATTTAGATATAAAAAATTTTTATAAATATAGCGGTATTTTTATTGGAGTGATTACGCTCCTCAGTTTTTTCTTGATATACCGATTTTATAGCAATATCGATCATTATAAAAGACAAATCAGAAACTTAAATGATGTAAGGCAAGAAGTTCAAGAACTTTTGGAAAAAGCTTCTTCAGTAAAACAACAAAAAGAACAAGTAAATGCTATGCTTGAGGCTGATCCTAACTTTAAAATTGCCGGCTATTTTAAAGAAATATTAGCTCAACTGAATCTTACAAATAAACAGATATCAAGTACGGTAACTACTCAAGAACGTGGCGAACAAGATTATAATGAAAGTATATTATCCGCAAAATTTGGCGATATGAATATGAAAAATGTAAGCGAACTGTTAAACTTACTCGAACAAAATAAACGGGTTTATACCAAAGAACTGGAAATACAAAAATCACGAAAAACACCTCGTGCAATTGAAGTACAACTAACAATTGCCACCTTACAACCTCGTACGGGATAATCAATTTTGTGGAGTAAAAATTTAATGAAAAAAAATATATTATATTTATTATTAGTGTCGCTTTCTTTACCTTCATCTTTACTGGCAGAACTGACACAAAGCGTTGCGTTGGCAGAAAAAATCACCGGTAAATCACAACAAAAGAGACGCAAAGCAGATATATCATTTGTATTTAAAGATGAATATTTAATCGATATTATCAACATGTTAGCTGCAAAAAAAAATATTAATATCGTTTTACCCACCGGCGCAAATGCTATTAATACAAAAGTTAATTTAGCTATTGATCATAAACTTACCCTTAAAGAAGCATGGGACATTTTATATACGCTCCTTGATATCGCCGGATATAGTCTGATCCCAAAAAAAGATCTTTATTTAGTGGTAAAAAACAGTAAAAACATCTCGCGCGAATCATTGCCTATTTACATTAACACCCCCATTAGCGATATCCCTAGCACTGATGAACGCATCCGATACATGTATTATCTATCGAATATCAAAGCTTCTCAGGAGTTTGACAATCAATTAGGCGCGTTATTCAAAGAACTTTTACCTGAAGATGCTCTTTATAAAGCGGATAAAGGAGCAAATGGCATTTTACTCATTGCAAAAGCACAAGATATTAAATCATTAATGAGCATTGTTGAAGCTATGGATCAAACCGGATTTCAAGAGCGCCTGGAAGTTGTACGTCTTCGCTATACCACAGCTGATACCGTTGCTAAAATATTTAATGAAAGCATCTTAAAAACTGCTGCCAGCACTCCTGTGAGTCGATTCCGTCCCGGATCTCAACGAGATCAAGCCGTTACTTACTTTTCCAAAAACGTAAAAGTCATCGCCGAGCCTCGCACTAACTCCTTAGTCGTATTAGGAAGAGTACAAGCAGTTGAACGTGTTAAAGATTTTATTTTTAAATATATTGATATACAACTCGATTCAGGAAAATCTATTTTGCACATGTATGAACTGCAATACCTGGATGCCGATGAGTTTGCCCCTGTACTGCAAAACATTGTCGATTCATCTCGCAGTGGCGGCACTGAGCAGTCAAAAGCAGGAGGTGCTCAAGTTGGTACTGAACGTTTTTTTGATCAAGTAATTATTCAACCGGATAGTCCTGCACAAGCATCAGAAGAAGGTGAAGAAGGAAAATATTTCGGGGGAAACAAGTTGGTTGTTGCGGCACGCAACGATGATTGGAAGCGGATAAAAGTATTAATTGAACAGCTGGACAAACCACAACCGCAAGTTATTATAGAAGTACTCATTGCCGATCTCACTCTAGATGATGCCCGCAGACTTGGATCCATAAGCCGTAACCCAAAAGATCTCCCTTTTCCGGGTGAGGTTACAGCTCAATCGGCAATGATTGATCAAGTTGTACTAGATTCAGATGATGCAGAGGTAATTAATACATTGCGTGGTGTAAATTCAGATTTAAACTCTATAACAGTCCCGAGCGCAAATCCTTCTATAGTCCCCTCACCTGTGAGTATTCCACAAAACTTAGTTGCCGGCACAGCGGTTATTGCTTTAAATGACAATGATGGACGCACGTGGAGTTTGCTGGAAATACTAAAAATATTCGATCATACCAAAATTTTATCTCATCCTCATATCATCGCCACCAATAATCAAAAAGCGGTTATTGAAGTTGGAGAAAGTCGTTTGGTTGAAGATCAGGCTGCTCCAAGTACCAGTGGTATTACTCGTAGGAAAAAGACATTACAAGCAAATACAAATCTACACATTACCCCACGTATCAGCACTGCAAATACCGTAAACCTACAAGTGGTAATTGATATAGATCAATTCCAAAACGCAACCGTTACAAATGGGAATCGTATTAATCGTGATTTGACCACGAATGCATCTATCAAGAGTGGTGACATTCTTGCCCTAGGCGGATTGGTAAGAGATCAAACTGAAGATCGAGTTGTCCAAACGCCAATTTTAAGTAAAATTCCAATTCTTGGTTGGCTATTTAAACGAAAAGACAAAACAATTAATCAAACAAGCTTAACCATCTTTATTACACCAACAATTATTCAACCGAAACTTCGTGGTGGTGTTGGACAATACACCAAAACATATGTTGAAGTTGCAAAAGATTACTCTCGACAAGGCGCTTTATTTGATAATCTACGTGATCCCGTCACTCGATGGTTCTTCAAAGTTCATAATGAGGCTACTGATGTTACCGATGAATTTTTAACAAAAGATGAAATAACTCAAGTATCACACGCCGCTGAAGGAATTGATTCCATTGCACAAGAAGAAGGTCGTCTTCTTGATGAACATTTGAACATTATAGATGAGTCACTTAACCGACAAGGAGAACTAAAAGGCATGCTATCCAACCAAGACAATCCATTGCAAAGAAGAGAAACATCTGCACCACAGAAGCAAGAAAAAACAACTCCGCCAATTGCTGGGACTACCATTGCTCAACAAAAACCTCAAAACAATCTAAAAAAGTCTCATGCGCAACAAAAACAAAGCTGCAATACAAACTGTTCTACTAAAAAAATAACGCCTCAACCATCAAAAAAACGGCACCTGTCGTCAAAAAATTGTAATACTTGTGTAATTGCTGAGTCGAAAGAAATAAGCAACAATCATAATAAAAACTTAAAAGATTTATTAGTAAGTGAAGAAAATCCCTTAAAAGCCTAACATTGCATCCATAAGTTCTTCTTCAACACATAGTAACTTATTATATTTGCCAATGCGTTCACCACGCATTAATCCACCGGCTTTAATTTGCCCTGCACTACTACCAACAGCTAAGTCCACAATAAAATTGTCATTTGTTTCGCCCGAACGATGTGAAACGATGACATTCATATCATGATCTTTACACAACTTAACTGATTGCAATGCCTCTGTAACAGTTCCCACTTGATTAGGCTTTATAATAACTGCATTGGCTGCATTACTTTCAATGCCATAAACAATACGTGCAGGATTTGTTGCAAAAAGATCATCTCCCACAATTTGCAGTCGATCGCCTAATTGTTCTGTCATTTTTTTCCAACCTTGCCAGTCAGTTTCAGTTAAACCATCTTCAATAGAATATAACGGATATTGCTTGCTTAACTTATCATAATAATCAATAAGTTCTTGTGCATTATATTTTTTATCCCCAAAATTATACATTGCTGTTTTTGGATCATAAAGTTGTGTTGCTGCAATATCAAGCGCTAATACAACTTGTTGCTCAACGCCAAGTTCCTTGAGTGCCTGCATAACTAAATCTAATGCTTCAATTTCATTATTAAATGGAGCTGAATAACCACCCTCATCTCCTACTGCAAAAAACAGTTTTCTTTTTTTTAATATTTCAGCAGTTTTCTGAAAAATAGCTGCGGCTACTTCAATAGAAGAACGAAAACTTTCTACACCAACAGGCATAATCATGCATTCTTGAATGGGAATATTGTTATGTGCATGCACACCACCATTAATTAAGTTAAACATTGCAAATGGTAAAGAAACACGTTCAAAATCACATAAATGGGCAATCAATTCATACAGTTCTAAATCTTCAACCATAGCCTGTGCCTTGAGCACTGCTATACTCACCGCAAGCATTGCATTTGCACCCAATGTTGATTTATCTTCAGTACCATCAAGAGCAACCATCTTCATATCCATTTCAACCACTGAAGGAGCATGGCCTATCAATGCAGGAGCTATAATGTCATGAATGTTCGCAATTGCTTTATGTACACCCAATCCACCTAAGCGTGTTCCACCATCACGTAATTCCACGGCAGAAAATGAACTTTTTGATCTTCCTGTAGGAACTGAAGAACTAGCATAAGATCCATCTTGTAATATTACGGTACATGCTATTGTGGGCTCACCACGTGAATCAAATATTTCTGTTGCGACAATCTGCTCTATTTTCATAATGCTCAACCTCTTATATTTCATAAAAAAAAATCTATGTATTTCAGACTATATCAGTTTTTAGAGAATTAAAACCTTCTGTTATATTATGTTAAGGGTTGATAACCTTGAAACTCTTTTCTCCTCCTTTTTTTCCTATAAGAATCTAATTCGGATACTCGTTTTGATATGATTGACAATATGTCAAAAAATGCTATTCTTAAGGCATATATTAAATGGAAAATGGAGGAAAAACTATGAATCGTAAGATATTTAGCTATAGTGCCCTTATTTGCCTTATATTTTTAGGTATAGGAGCAAAAAAAGGAGCTTTTAATCAATTCTTACCTCATTCAACACCTATGGTGCAGAATGCACGAGAAAACCTTAATCACACTGAAATCTACATCATAAATGGCGACCATGAAGGAACTGGTTGGTTCGAAGGCCCATCAAAGAGTGAATTTATGCGTGCTATTTATGAATACCCACAACATATGTTCATTACACCTTCATTGTGGAAATCATTTTGTCATCACCGGAATGAACAGATGAGGGAATTAAAAAAAGAGAATATCGAAAAACCATTTGATCAATTAACAATCGAAAGTACAAATGTACGCAATACAAAAAACAACAAAAAAGTGTATTCACAAAATGATCCACAATTTTTCAATTTAGCAACAATACTTGTGTTTGATGAAGATGAATGGGAATTTTATGATACACATATTGGGCTGTATTACTTACGCCCAAAAGATGATTTACAAGATATTGGATTAAAATTAGATACATTTACAAAAATAGATAATCCTTGCAGCATGAATATCACAACTGAAAAAAAAGCCTGGGTAGATGGATTTATCAATCTTTTTGAAACAAACGTATGGCACAAAAATCATCCTTACGGTAAAAAGAAAATTGTATGTATTTCAGGACATGGAACACCAAGACGCCCTGCACAAGAACGTGCATGCGGGGTTCCATCGGCAGAATTTGCAAAGTTAATCACCTTCTTTAATGATAAACTCAATATTGACACACTCGGTGTGCAAACATGTTACTGGCCGGCAACACGTATTTTAGAATTAATGGCAAATAACAAGACACCACACCTTAACTGTCAACTAATAACACCTATTGATCAAGAAAAGGTAGTTAATTATACTTCTGAAATGCCATTGGTATGGTCATATGAACCGGAAACAAAAGCTGTTCAAGTTCATGAAGCTATTACAGGTGAAATGTTACTGAGCGGATTACATGACTTAGCGACATCATTTAAAGGTACCGTAACTGAAGATATCAATACCATGCTAAACGACATTCAAGTCGTGCAGGTAAATCATAAATATAATATGAAAACATCATTAGTTGATGCAGGCTCAACTCAACCGGTATTTGTGTAACCACATCGACATCAAGATCAATAAAAAATAACATGCGGTGCGCGTATATTAAACGCGCACCGCATGTTTACTTTTATAACAGATTACATCTTAATAACATTGTATCATAGAGCCTATCCAGAAAATATTTCTTTGCTTTTCAAGACTATATAATTATTTGCTTCATCTTTTGATTCAGCCTAAGAAAACATTAAAAAATTACAAATTAGAATTATATACATCCATACCCGACCAAATCACTTCAAAAAAGGCGTTAAAGCTTGACATAATACGTCGCAAATGTACTATTGTAATAACATTTAATGATCATAAAACATCCCGTTTGGGATGATTTAGTGGAGGTATTCATTGTGAGAGGTTATTTTCTAAGCACATGTGCACTATTTTTAATTTCTATTCCGCTAGAAGCGCAAGTTACCGGTATTTGTATTTTCGATGATACAGATGACCCTGCATCTTGGAAAACTGCTGCTATAAAAAAGGAATTTGTAAATACACTTGATAGTGATGCAGAGCACATATTTTTAACACCAAGCTTATGGAAAGCATATAAAAACAGATTTAAAAACAGTAAGCATAGGCGTAATTTTTGTAATAATTATGACTTATTCGATACACACATTGGATTGTTCTATATCAACAAAAAAAAATCCAATACAAAAATTGGTATAAAAATTCAATCTTTCACCCGTATATCTCAACCTTTTGCATCAATTAAACCGACATCTCATAACTATCATTGGGCTACACGATTTCACACAGTCTTCGACATTCAAGAATGGCAAGCATACTATTGCCAACCAAGTCATAAAAGTTTTATCTATATGAATGGGCATGGATCTGCACGATCATGCCACTTACACTGCTGTATGGCAGCAGGCATTCCAGGAGATAAATTTGCGTCACTCCTTAAATTTTTTAATGATCAACTTAAGATAGATATCTTTGGCATGCAAAGCTGCTTTTGGACTTCTGGCCGAGTACTAAAGATGATGAACCAAACATATGGCCTTAAAAAACTCCACTTTACTATCTTTACACCTTTAAAAACTGAACAAACTTTGTGGCTTAACCCTTTTTGTTCTCAATGCACATGCCCACAATGTCGCAATATTTATTCTTTTTTTGCCGGCATAAAAAAAATAGCTCACGCATTTTCCGGTAATATAAACGAAAGCATTAAACAAATTATCCGCCAGATTGATACTTTACTCATAGAAAAAAACAAAAGTCAGCATGCCACCTTAATTACTGCCGGCACTGATAACATCCATGTAATTAGTTGATAAGAATACGTATCATTTACATACATAAGCTCAAACTACCTATAACACAAGTACTCATTTAAAAAACACCATAGTCATTCCCCTAATAGCCTTTTTACATATCTATAATTGTAGATATAATTATAATCAGATAAAAATTCTACTTATACTATCTGCAAAGGGGCCCAATGCATATTTTTAATCAACTAAAGATTCTGATTGTTCTTCTTTTATCTGCAGCAAATGTAACAGCAACAACATATCCATACTTTGATTTTAATCTAGAATTTGATAATGAAAAAACAGCTGTATGCTTTTTAAATGGTGCTACCGATTTTTACAGCTGGAACACTCCTGTTAAGCAAGAGTTCATAAAATTAATTATTCATAAAGCTCCACATATTTTTATAACCCCTGACATTTTGCAAGAATTCATTACATTGCGCAACAAATATTTAAAAGAATTAACATCTATCGGCATTGATAACCCACGAGAAGTTTGCTCTGTCCGCAATGGCAAACTGTATGTATCTGATAAGCCAGTTAACCTTGAAAACGAACAGCTCGAAACCTATTTAACTGAATTATTTGCTTTTAACCCAAATGAATGGCATATCTATGATACACGTTTAAATCTATATTACTTACAGCACAACTTCGCTCCTGATATCGGTATTCGGGTAGATTCTTTTAGCTATATAGATGATTTAAATGATTATAGCTATGATAATAGCATGCCAAGAGTTTTCAGGCATTCAAACGATAGCGAATATTCTACCGATTGGATAAACAATTTTAACGAACTTTTTGATATTGAAAAATGGCATAGTTATAAAGACAAGACCAATAAACAACCCATTATTTTTATTGGCGGACATGGTTTGGAAAAAAACTTAATTTGCGGAATGCAGACTAATCAATTTAAAAATATCTTCACCTATATTGATAGCTATCTTAATGCTGAATATTTAGCAATTACTTCCTGCTTTTGGCCCGCACAACGCATTACTGAATTAATGAATGAAACAGATAGCCCCTGGAAATTCAATCTCGGTCTACTTACACCAATAGATAATGATGCTGAAACCTATACATATACTCGACCATTTTTAACAACATATGATCCGATAACTCAAACCTGTGCATTTGAGCAAAAAGGTCGCGTAATGACCATTTTTGAAGGTGCTTTTGCATTTGCAGATGCGTGCAAAGAGTTTATATCTCATCAATGGAATAAAATAAGTATTTAAGTCAATTCCACTTTATCTTTATGCATAAAAAAATCTCGTATTATCTGTTCACACAAATAAAGCGAGATTTAATTTTTTATAATAATTAACTAACTAAGATTTCCTTCCCGGCATAATCTTGAGACCATATTCACGCAATTGAACATCCTCAACTTCAGTTGGTGCTTCCATCAATGGATCAAAACCACGGGCTGTCTTAGGAAATGCAATGACATCACGAATTGATTTACTGTCAGTAAGTAACATGATAAAACGATCGATGCCGAATGCAATGCCACCATGTGGCGGAAATCCTAAATGTTGTGCTTCGAGCAGGAAACCAAATTTTTTCTGTGCAGTTTCTTTGTTCAATCCAAGCAAGTCAAATACTTGGTCTTGCATATCTGCTTGATGAATACGAATCGATCCACCGCCTAGTTCCACACCATTAAGCACTAAATCATAAGCACGTGCTTTCATATCTTTTTGCTCAATATTTTGCCAACCTTCTTGCGGACTGGTAAATGGATGATGAACTGCATGCCATGCTTTTGATTCTTTGTCATATTCAAATAATGGAAAATCGGTAACCCATAAAAATTTATGTTGATCTTTTGGAATCAGTTTTAAATCGTCAGCTAACAATAAACGTAATCTTCCTAATATTGCCCAAGCTTCTTGATATGGACCAGCAACAACAAACAGTGTTGTTTTTTCATTTGCTTGTGGAATTACCTTTTGAACTTGCTGCAAAAAGTCGTCTGGTAAAAACTTTGAAACCGGAGAGTCAGCTTTGCCATCTTTAAAGCGAATCCACAACAATCCTTTTGCACCCAACTGCTGTGCACGGCCAACCATGCCATCAAGTTCTGAACGGGCAAACTCATGGTCATGTACGGCAACTGCACCGATGTTGCCACCTTTATCCAAAACAGCACGTAAAAATTTTAATTCAGAATCTTTAAATAGTGCATCAATATTATGAATTGGCAAATCAAAACGTACATCAGGTTTATCCGATCCGTACTTAGAAAATGCTTCATCATATGTTATACGTTCAAATGGGATATCAAGTTTTTTGCCAAAAACTTTTTCCCAAATAAATGCATAAAGTTTTTCAGTCAAATTTTGAATATCTTGCTCATTAACGAATGACATCTCGATATCAAGTTGAGTAAATTCAGGTTGACGATCGGCACGCAAATCTTCATCACGGAAACAACGCGCAATTTGAAAGTAATTCTCAAAGCCACTTGCCATTAACAACTGTTTATACAGTTGAGGTGATTGTGGCAATGCATAAAATGAGCCTTTGCTCACGCGTGATGGCACGATAAATTCTCGAGCACCTTCAGGTGTATTTTTTGTCAAGATTGGTGTTTCAAGATCATAAAAACCATGATCGTTCAAAAATTGTCGAATAGCAAAAATAACTTTGTGGCGCAATGCAAAATTACGTTGCATCTCTTGGCGACGTAAATCTAAATAACGATATTTCAAGCGCAATTCTTCATCAACTTGTGCTGCTTCTTCAAGCATAAATGGCAACGTTTTTGCTTTATTCAAAATCTCCAATTTTTCAACTTGCAGCTCAAGCTCACCGGTCGGCAAATCTTTATTGATTGTCTCTTCAGTTCGATTGACAACTTTACCGGTAACTTTAATCACATATTCTGAACGCAAATCATGCGCAAGCTCATGAGCAGATTTATCAAAATCAGGATTAAAAACCAACTGCATGATACCACTTCGATCACGTAAATCAATAAAAATAAGTCCGCCATGATCTCGGCGACGATTTACCCAACCGGTTAATGTAATTTCTTTCCCTAATAAACTTTGATTAACTTTTGCACATTCGATAGTACGCCCTGAACGTTGCATTTAATATTCCTTGAAAATGATGGATAATTGCATTACTAGATATATTTTATCATATTTAGCACATTTTGCTATGCACCATTCTGATTAGCTAAATAGGCAATATCCATCTTAATTACAATCATTTTTCAAACATCTTTTTTATTTTTTGAGCCTGCGTTTATTAACGCCAAAATCATATGTGCCGACGCGTGAGGCAGAACGCATATAAACAATCGGCTCATGCTCAGAAAAATAGAATTCAACATCATCAACAAAATGCCAAAGTTTACTCTCAAATGTTGCATGAAAATAATCATCAGTTTCTGTAATTATTTTTGTTCGAGCAAAACTTAAAATTATTTTTTTCAACCGCATTTGAGCCTCTTTCTTTGAGCCGGCGTAATACATAGATTGAGCATTCGTTTTTTGCCCATCAACGCTCTGGATTATGGCACAATTCCATTTTCCATTACATGGGAAAAGCATACCATCTTTAACTCCCAACTCAGTACTATTCATGCTACTTATCCAAAAAAAAAGAGGTTAAACATAATAACTTATTTTTACCAACGTTCACCTGAACCCTTTTTGCATTCTTGAAAATTATGAAACTATATAAAAATTGACTCAACACTTTAAATTTTCTATTGTTCAACATAGCTAAAAAATTTAAAACGAGGAAAGAAATGTTTATATTAAAAAAAATATTTTTTATTGGTTTAATTTGTTCAACAGTTACATATGCAGCTGATCCGGGCAGAAAAAAAACAACAACCAAAAATCAAGATCTTCTTGATACATGCTTTACTAAAGAAATAATAACTATCCCTGGTGCGCTCATGCATTATAAGTCAATTATAAAAGAAGAAAAAACTGAAACTATTGACGGACCATGTACAAATTATTTTATCGGCATTGCTTCAGGACCGAATGAATCAATAGCTCAAAAACTGGCCCAGTCTGTTCAAGATGAAGTAAACTCCCAACAGTTCCCAACGGATCTAGCATCATACCAACAAGAAGCTTTAAAAAAAATAGTGGGAAAAGATATAACATTAATAAAAGCTGCACAAAAAACAAGCGCTTCTCTTTTTTGGTTGAAATTAACTGAAAGTGGACCTTTATTTGCACAAGAAAACTTAGCCTCTAAGTATTTTACGATCTTTCCTCAAACCGTAACTCCATTTGCACAAAGCGTATCTGATCTGAGTAAAGGCGCTGATTTAGAAGATATTAAAAAATATATTCATGAAGAATGTTCCGATGCGACAGAGTCTCATCCTGCGCTTGTTTTAAAAATTAACCCTCAAGCATTATTTGATAAATATGAACACTCAAAAGAACTTGAGATCTTAGACGCAGAAGAAGAAGAAGAATTTCCTGAAGAAAGCAGTACTTTTTATTCTCAAAAAAATAGCCTGCCAAGCGCAATCAAAACTATATTTGAACTATGCAAAGATAAAGTAGCTGAAATGCTCGATTAGAATAATTAAATTTAATATTGAATAAAAATTGAGAACTATTTTATCTTTTTTTCAATTCGGTTAGCAATTTCATACATAAGCAAAGAATATTGAGGAATAACTACCGCAATGCTTTCAGCTATCTCTTGTCTATATATATGAGAGGATTCATTTCGTTTCTTTATAATATCGAGACATTGGGTGTCCTCTTGTTCTGAAAGAAATTTTACTTGTACAGCTTCACGAATTATACTCTTAGGCGAATAAGTAGATATAGCGTCCTTCACTAAGCAGCACACATTTCGCATAATATCCCCACAGCTTTTTCATAAAAATCGTCTTCGGCGGCTTTCCAAATTGCGTTTTTAATTTACTACAAACAGTCTTCTTTGTCGTCCTCGCAGCCTGCCCGCCTTAGCTTTAGCGACGGCTGGGAATGACAGGGGTGAGAAACTTTGTTATTTTGTGTGATAATTATTTTGAAAGTAATTTTTACTAAAATAAGCTTGAAAATTAAACCTGTTTAAAATAATTATTTAAAGCATTACAAAAGATGTGGGTAATGCATAGGCATTCGCAGCCTGCCCGCCTTAGCTTTAGCGACGGCTGGGAGAACGACAATGGAAATACTTTAACATCAAGAGTACGGTTCGTTATCGTATAGCATTCCTTTTTCAGTTCTGCACAAAATAATACCTTAATGAAGTCTCATTTCAAAAGATAAGTATACTTTTTCATTGTGCGTAACTTAATAAATATTGCTATAGTGTTATTTTTTCAATATCTTCAAGATAAACCTTTAGCATTTTCCACAACATATCCGTACAATATTCAAATCGTTAAATCATAGAATCCCGAGCCGTCAACTCCCAGCCTTCCTTTTCAGTTTCAGCAATTTGCCTTTTTTTATTGAATCATCCAATGTTTCTAAAGCGGCCTGAAAATTTTTAATTTTTTTATTTATTTTTTCCATACGACACCATCTTTTAAAACTTCGCTTTTCATTTCTTGCGATATAGCATAAAAATCAATCAAATCAAATTTAATCGGCAACGATGATTCTTCAAGGTCCATGATAATAGCATTTAACTTTTTAGAATTAACCTCTTTACCAACATCAAGAGCTATATCTATATCTGATCCCGGTCTATCGTCACCACGAGCACGCGAACCATAAAGAATTATTTTTGCATGAGGCAAATGTTTTAAAATTATAGGAACAACAATTTTCTTATACGTTTCTGTTTTTGATTTCATATATCTAATATATGCATGTTAAAAATAAAATATCATTACTTTATTCAAACAAGTCTTAAAATCTATATTCCAAACCAATGTTCATAGTAAATGCAAGATCATCGCCAATATTTGGGATACTCGGATCATTCGGATCTTCAATGTTACGAGCAGAAAGCAAACGTAATTGGCGAGAATTAAACGGCTTTCCTTTAATGTCTTTAAAGTGACCACCCGGAACAAAAATTGAACTTACATAGTATAGCTTTAAATCTCTGAATAAATAATAATCAAAGAACAGGTTAAGCTCAGTTCCCAAGAATGTATCCGCCAAACCGTTCAACTCTTTTTTTGTAACTACATCAAATTTATGGGTTGCTTTATCTTGCCAGAACATATAAAGATTTGGATTGAACACAATACGCCTATTTATTTGTGAGGGAGTATAATGCATTGCTGCACCCCAGAAAACTAAATTACTAAATCCTGATGTTAATTGTGCAAAACGGCTTGGAGCTTGACCCGTTGTTGGCGCTGAAAGTGGAATTTTTAATTTTCCCGAAGAACCTAAGAAAAACGCACTTCGTACGCGCTTACCTGTATAAATCTCTTGCAAACCAATAAACCCTGTGAAATCACCATCAACTGTTTCAAAATTTGGATTATCATCACCGGATGCAATTCCTGCAGTTACCGCTAATTGCATATCTTTATCCCACAAAAACAGAGCCGCATCTGTTACAAACATCCAACCCTTATAGCGATTCTTATAGCCATCTCTAAATCTATTTGTAGCATTGAAAAATTGATCTTCTTGTGCCGGCAAGACATTATTGGGAATAAACGGCATATCATCAGAAAAATTCTCTACAAAACCAATCGGCTTCCCGTTAAAAAATTCACACTGCGGCGCATCATTTATTAACTTTTGTGCTGCTTTGCCAACATTGCTCGTATTGCCATTAGGAGCAACAACATTTTTTGGTGAATGAGGAACCTTGTATGGATCAAGATTGGTAACACCATTTGGATTTACCGGGTCGAGGCCAATAAACGCATGACTGTTCACACGCATTTCAACCCCGTCACGCAACTGTTTTTCAATGCGATTTCGATCCCAACCTCGAATACGTTGACGCCCAAAGTTCATCGCCGTGTCAAATCCAAACGCAAATCGTGACCCTTCATACTCGCTGGAAAGACCTAAAGTAAGCAGCTTGCTTTCAGCATCAGCTTTAAATTCAACTCGTTGCTCCGGATCATGATTAAACATACCATATGGTTCAATATATAACTCACCCCAACATTCATTTTTGAACACATGCCACTTAAAGCGTTGTGCAACTAAAAAGTCAACACTCCCGAATCCGCGTTCCGGATCATCTCTACGACCTATCTCCATTTCATAAATAGCGGCTATGTTTTTGCGAATATTAGCCGTATTATTTCTTAAAATAGCTACATATGAATCATATTCTAAAATGTTTTTTACAATATCACCGGAAAATTTAGCGCCCCAGGCAAATTGATCAACATTAAAGTCAGTGTAAAACCCAAGAGTTGACGGGCCAACCGCATATGCTTCACCTAGCGAAATCCCGCGACCAAGTAAAAATGGAAAAGCTCCAATCATAAATGTTTGCGTATTTTTAAACGTCAAACCAAAAGCTTCACCAATATCAAACCCTAACCAAAATTCACGAATCCATAAAATGTTGCGCGGCAAATAATGAGTATGAGTCAACCCTTTTGCATCCAAATCAACAATTGATGCCGGTGTTACAGGAGAAACACTTGCAGGGTCTCCCCATACAGCACGGTTACGCAAAGTTGCCTTCATTTCTGCCACATTACGCCCATAGGTACCCTGACCGTAAAGGGTGTCAAAAGTAATGTCTAATGTATGGCGACTAAAGTAAAACTTATCTTCAGAGTTATTATCATTCAATAAGTTTGCATTGCGTGCATAAAATGTTTCCGGACGGTATTTTCCTGAAAAGAAAAATGAAAAGTCTTCAGTTGGTTGAAAAAGCGAGCCTAGCGAGAGCAATGGTTGTGTGGATAAAAAACAACCTAAAAAAAATAAACTTAATATTTGTTTGAGATTCATACCGTCCTATGTGCGAAATATACAAGAGTAATTTAATTTGAGAGCTTCTCTACCACATTTCTCCATTTTTTAGATGCTATTTTTTGCTTCAATAATAGCTTGATTAATTGTACTCTCTTTGCTTGTTTTGTCAACGCAAAACCACACTATTATATCAATAATCTTTAGACATTTCGGTCCCTTAATAATTTAATTTCATGATAAAAAATGATCTTATGACTATAAATTGCTAAACTTATTATTAATACATAAGCAGAAACAATCATTGGATCATTATATGCAAAAAAAACAAACGCTATTACTTGGCGCCCATATGTCAATCGCCGGCGGCATTGAACAATCAATTCTACGAGCCGAACAAATCGGCTGCACTGCCGTACAATTTTTTAGTAAAAGTAACAGGCAGTGGAAAACAAAACCTCTCACTGAAAGTGAAATTACAGCGTTCAAAGAAACATTTAAAAAATCTTCTATTACCTCTGCAACTATACATGCCAGCTATTTAATCAATATTGGGTCACCAAATGCAGAAACTTCAAATAGATCCCGCGATGCTTTGGCTGATGAATTTAATCGAGCACAACAACTTGGAGTTGACCACTTAGTTTTCCACCCAGGCTCTCATCTAAAAAAAAGCGAGCCTGATTGCTTGCAACGCATTGCAGAACAAATTAATTATATCTTGGAGGGCTCTACTCAAAACAATACTCTGTTGACGCTAGAAACAATGGCAGGACAAGGCACAAACGTCTGTTATAGTTTTGAACATTTAGCATATATCTTAGAAAAAGTTGAACAAAAGAATAGAATTGGCATATGTCTAGACACATGCCATATTTTTGCAGCCGGATATGATATAAAAGAGAAGTACCAAGAAGTCATGCAATCATTTGATGATATCATTGGACTTAAATATTTAAAAGTTATACATATAAATGACTCAAAAAAACCATGCGGATCTCGTGTCGATAGGCATGAACATATCGGAGAAGGACAAATAGGGCTTGAAGCTTTCAAGCAACTTATGAACGACCCACGCTTGGCGTATATTAGCAAAATTCTAGAAACGCCCAAAGATTCAGCTGAAGATGATATTAAAAACATCGCCACGCTTAAAGCTTTAATTACCGAGTAAAAAAAGTTGTTTTTGGGAAAAAAGACTGCTTAAGAAAAGCGAGCAAGTAATAGATCTGACCAATCAGGGAGCTAAGAAGGAATTGTAGCTAAATAAACTATGCTGGCCACAATCTATTACTTTCTCAACAAGCAGTGCATTTAACCATACTCCTATAAGATAGGGAGGAGCATGATTTCAAGCTTAAGACTCTTCTAATTTCTACCTTTTTTGATCAAAGAGCAACACAATTTAATAAACAAATATTGCAACAACAAAAAAAGAGGCTATTTTAACTGTTTTTTAAAAAAAACGTTTGCTTTTTGCTAAAAGCAACAAAAAAGCAACAAAATAAAATTTTAAGATATGAAAAGGTTTTTTGGAATTATAGCTATAAAAAAATACAATACAGCCAAAACAACAAAAAGAAACTCCCTAAGACAAGAACTGCAACGATATCAATTAAGCCTTGAACAAATAGAATGGAACAAATCATAAGAATTATTGAAGCTGCCATAACAAAAATCAAAATTTGATATGGACCAAAACCTTTATTTTTTAAATATATTGCAAAATGATCTGGACTTGGATGGTAAAAAGGAATGTTTTTAGCCGTTCTTAACAAAATCAGTCCACCAACTTCCAAAAGAGGAATCGCTAAAATAATAAGGGGCACGAGATAACCATGCCAATTAATTGTTCCCCAATTGTATAAAAAAGGAATTGTAGCAAAAAATCCACCTATAAACAGTGAACCTGCATCTCCTAAATAGATGCGAGCCTTAGGTCTATTAAATATAAAAAAAGCTGTTAATGCTCCGATAAAAGAACACAATAAAAGAGCTACAGTGTAATTATGCATTAAAAGAGCAATAAATAAGAAACTCAGCGAACAAAATAAAGCCACTGTACCTGCAAGCCCATCCATAATATCAATCAAATTAAAAGCATTAATTATAATCAACATCCAAAGAGCCGATATGGGTATATTCCAGTAGTTATAAAAAATATGTGATTTTAAATAAAAACCTGCTTTTAAAAAACAAAGAACTGCAACTGCTTGGCCTGCAAATTTTTGCGACGGCCTTAATGCGATCAAGTCATCAATGAGACCAACATAAAATAAAATAGTGCAACCAACTAAAAATAAAAAAAATTGATTATCAAACGGGAAAGTAATCCCTAGAGTTGTTAATATCCCTAAGTATATAGCTGCCCCCCCCAAATAAGGAGTTGGCGTCTTATGTTTTTTAACTACACCATCAGGATGATCAATAATACTAAACTTATGCGCAATTTTGATAAAAATAGGCACAAAATAATAAGTAAGTAAAAAAGAAATAACTACACTAAAAAAAAGCTTGATAAGAATAAAATTCACTGCAATGCCTTTTGTGTTAAATACCAAATTAATGCCATCAAGCATATCAAAACGTATAACATTAGGCGAATGAAAAAAGATATTTTTTGGTCATCTCTTAAAAAACAAAAGATGACCAAAGATTTTTTTTTCGAACTATTGATTTAAGCAGTATAAAGCAAAAGAGTTATGCCTTACCTTCAGGAACCGAGATGAAGCATTCTACACGGTCATCTTCATAAAAATCATCCAGGCCTTCAACTCTGAATGCACAGTCAAAACCGGCATGAACTTCTTTCACATTTTTGCCTTCACGTTGTAAGCTAATAATTTGACCTTGGCCAATTTTTTGCTTACCACGCCACACAACAACTTTTCCATTGCGAGAAAAAACACCATCTTTAACCATACAACCGGCAACAATCCCCAGTTTTTTAATATCAAAGACTTTTAGTATAGATCCTTCGCCAATTTTTTTATCAACCATTACAACTTCTTTTTGCTGCTCAGCTCGTTCTTGTAGATCTTCTAGAAGTTTATAAATAATATCAAACAAAACAATTGAAACAGCATCTTTTTTTGCTAGCTGTAAGGCATTTTGTTCAGCTTTTACATGTAGACCAACAATGGCAGATTTTGTATTTGCAGCAAGAGCAACATCGCTCTCATTGATTTCTCCAACACCTGATGAAACAATAGAAAAATCAATATGTTTTATTTTTTTTGAAATTTTCTTAATGGAATCAAGCAATGCTTCTTTTGAAGAATTCGTATCTGTTTTAACAATAAGATTGATTGCTTTCTCTTTCAAGAGAACACGTGAACGATCCTCTTCTGGGCGAGCTCGACGTGCAGATTTTTTTGAAACAACTTCAAAAAAGTTCCCTGAATTCGGCAATGAAGAAAATCCTGCAACACGAACTGGATTAGCCGGACCGGCCTCTTTTAATTGCTTGCCATATGAATCGGTTATTGATGAAACTCGGCCAGAGACGTTGCCCGAAACAAAATAATCACCGAGATGTAATATACCCTGTTGCAACATAATGGTTGCTACTGAACCGCGACCTTTTTCTATCTTAGACTCAAGAACATACCCTTTTGCTTCACCTGCAAAGTCAGTTTTTAATTCCATCACTTGCGCTTGCAAATCAATAAGTTCAAGCAACTCATCAACTCCTTGCCCTGTTTTGGCAGAAATCGGAGCAACTATAACTTGACCGCCCCAATCTTCCGGCAACAAATCATGTTCAGAAAGCTGACGCTTTATCACTTCAAGGCGTATGGGGTCAGCTTTGTCAATTTTATTGACTGCAACAATGATCGGCACGTCCATTTGTTTTGCAAACTTAATAGCTTCAATGGTTTGAGGCATAATTCCATCGTCTGCAGCAATAATAAGAACTGCAATATCCGCAGTTTTTACACCGCGAGATCTAATTTTTGTGAACGCTTCATGACCTGGAGTATCGAGGAAAACAATCCCGCCGTGCTTAGTGTCGACATGATATGCACCTAAATGTTGCGTAATACCACCTTTTTCTCGAGACGCAACACGAGATTTGCGAATGTAGTCAAGTAACGTTGTTTTGCCATGATCTACATGACCTAATATAACTATAATCGGAGGACGAGACTTAATGTCTGCAACTTCTGAATTTTCAATTTCAGTTTTTTGATCAGATGTTGCCTCAGGAGCCTTTACAGAAACCTCATAGTATTCTGCTAGGCGACGAATAACATTTTCGTCAAGCAATAAGTTTTTTGGCGCAAGAATGCCCCAACGAAGCAATGTTAAAATCACGTCATTGGCAAGAATACCCAAAGTTTGGGCAAAATCTGATGGCGTCATAGGAGAAAGAAGTATCTCCGAGACAGCTGCTACAGGCTTGCTTGCTGCATTTACAGGGTCGCCCTGCGGTGCATTATTCGAATCAGTCCGATTTCTATAAGAGCTTTGGCCAGAACTCTTTTTAATCGAAGGGTTGTTTTTTTGGGGGCCTTTGTATTTTTTTTTCAAATATCCCATCTCTTGATTAGTAAGCATAAACAGATGACTTCCAACTTTATAGCCGGCCTTATTTAAGGCTTCTATTAAGTCTTCAGAAGAAAGGTTATGCTTTTTTGCAAATTCATATATACGCATCACACCATCTTGCTTCTACAATACAGTTTTTTTACTCTTCTAAACCGGCTATATTGATATCAATAATATCTGCAACCGCTTCATCTTTCTTGTCTTCTTGCACAAGATCAATATCAATCTCATTTAGCCTTGCAGCCAAAGAAATATTTTTCCCCATCTTACCAATAGCCAATGACCGCTGGTCTTCATCAACCCATACATAGGCTTTATGCCCCTTTATCTGAACCTTGTTAACAACGGCCGGCTTTAAGGAATTTTTTATCATGGCCTCAGGAGATTCGTCCCAAGATAGCACATCTATCTTTTCACCGCCAAGCTCTTTAAGTATTGGCTTGATACGTACGCCGCCAACCCCAACACAAGTCCCTACGGGATCAATGTTTTTGTCATTAGATGCAACAACAACCTTAGATTTATAACCCGGCGCTCGTACGATTTTTTTTATTTCTACAAGCTTTTCAAAAACTTCTGGTATTTCTAACTCAAAAAGCTTGTATAAAAACTGGTCTGATGCACGGTCCAAAATAAGCTGATTTTCATTGCGGGGCTCAGAAAGAACTTCTTTAAGCAATGCACGAATCGGATATCCCACAATACATTTGTCGGTTGAGCTCATTAAAGACTTTGGCAAAAAACCCATAGAATCTTGAAGCTTAACTGCTATGCCGCCGCGCTCACATTTGTGAACAACGCCGTGAACAATCGTACCTTCTTTTTCTTTGAATTCATTATAAACAGCCAACGCCTCAATTTTTCTAATTTGATTAGCGATGACCTGCTTAGCACGCAAGATCTCAATACGGCCTATCTTTCCATCAAAGGGAATCCAGGCTTTATCTCCAGCAGAAAGCTTTTCATCAATGTGCCTTGCTTTACGTGTGCTGATTTCAACATCAGGATCCTGTACCGAAGATACAACTGTTTTTTCGACCTCAATGGCAACATCATCCTCTTTTTTGTCATGACGTGCTCGTAAAGGCAAGTTAGGGTATTTTTTTTCGTACGCAGCTAGCATACCCTCACAAATAATCGAATTTAAAGTTTCCTTGTCAAGACCGCGCTCTTCAACAAGTTCCTCTATAACAGCTGTTAATCTCACAATATCCTTTGCCTACTGAAACATTTTTGAATTGTATAGATAAGTGTAACATAAAAAAACTGAAAATGAAGCTATTTCTTTTATGATGTTTCTTTCTAACTTCTTATATATATATATATGTTTTTAATAAATATAATAGTAATAAGCAAAGACTTTTTTGGTGGATAACTTTTTCTTAAAGCTCTTATATAGTCTGCAGATCGAGCCATACAGGTGTCTTAGGATGGTGGATAAGTGGTGGATAACTTGTGGATAACTTGTGGATAACTCAAAAATAACCCTTGGATATCTTTATATAGAGGCACATAAAGAAAAATGTAAAAATAAGATCGCCCTTCAGGAGGGAGGATTGTTTTTTTGCCTAAAAGTTATCCACAAGTTATCCACCATCTATCCACCACTTATCCACCACTTATCCACCAGACAAGAAGTCAGTTTGTATGGATTCTACAAGCCTAATTGTTTCTTATTGAAAATAATTCTATATAAAAGGTATTTTTTTTGTGTGGGGTTTATAGAGTAGATTCTTCTATGGCTTTAATGATGTCTTCTGTTAGGGTGGGGAGTCTTTTTGGGTCGCGTAAGATGTATGCCGGGTGAAATGTGGGCAGAAGTAAGAAATCTTTCATTTTTATATATTTCCCGCGTACTTGTGAAATAGATATTTGTGTGTCAAGTAATCCTTCAAGGGCGGATGCTCCAAGGGTACAGATTACTTTAGGTTGAATTATTTGAATTTGTGCAAATAATAAGTTTCTGCCTTGGTGAAGTTCATCGGGATATGGCTTGCGGTTTTTTGGTGGGCGAACTTTTACTATATTGGTTATGAATACGTCTTTTCTCCTTACGTTGGCAGATTGTAGTATTTTGTCTAGTAGCTTTCCAGATCTGCCTACAAATGGACGTTGTAGTTCATCTTCTTTTGCACCGGGGGCTTCGCCAATAAACATAAGGTTTGCATTGGAGCTTCCTTCTCCAAATATAATGCGATTACTTCCGCCTTGTACAAGAAGTTTGTTTGAATTTTTATAAGGTTCATACAGTTCTTCAAGTAGCTGCTGTTTATATATCTTTAAGTTCATATCGTTTTTTAGTTAAAAGGGCCAATGTATATATTAGCATACGCATTGGCCCAAAAAATTAAAGAGTTCTTTTTTTTTATCCCGCTACATACATATGTATCAGTTGTGACCATTTGTTTTGTTTTGCAAATGGTATATGTGCATATGAGCTATGAATACGTCGCTCGGGAAAATAAATTGATATGCCACGAGCTTGATTTAAGTTTTTGCCACATACATTTGCAAGAACCAGTTTTCTGATGATTGCCCGTCCATGATCAAGCAGAGTCCTCAGTTCATTTGTTATTTTTTGTCCTCGTTTTGCATTAGTAAAACTAAAATGTTTTAAATTGTATTCAAGGTTCACATATAGATGGTGCAGGTCAATGTAACTTGGTTCATCAAAGTGTGTACACAGTAGTTTGTTTTTGCTCGCACGAATTGCATTGTTCACGCTTTTGTTTTTTTGTAGCTGTAAGGCTTCAATGAGTAAAGTTGCAACATCATTTATGTTCTCTTGAAGAAAGCTAAGGTCGTCAAGAAAGATTGCTGATTGCGTATAGTCGTTTGTTATTTTATTATATGTTTCTTCATAGACATGTGCAATGTGACGAGCAAAATCACGCTTGTTGAGCGATCTATATAAAAATGGCTCAAGAACTTTTTGGTAATTCCACCCTGTGCCAAGTTCTACTTCTTGTGATCCAACCATAATATGAGCGTGCTGTTGTAATAAATCACAAACTTCAATCATAGACATTAAGCATGCATCAAAGCCGATAATTGCAAATTTTTCATTATTTAGATATTTTTTACGAACAGCGCTTAAGGCATAATCTAGTTTTTCATTTGTAAGATAGTTTCCGGCTGAGTCATCCCAGCAGATGCCCTTTGAGTTGTCTTCGCATTCTTCAGCATTTGATTTTGATAGGTTGCGTTCATTTGTTTGTAAATCATTATCAATTTCCTGCCAAGCAAGAGACTCCGGATCCTGTTGTTCAAGTAACCATAATATGTCTTGTGCATCATGATTGTGTTGAGCCGGATCAACATCTCCTAAGATACTTGTTGATCGATCAAGTTCAAGCATGTTTAAGGTTGGATTATATGTGAAGAGTTCTGTTGGGCTGATAATTCTGCCATGATATGGATCAAGAGCACCGGTTCCATGATTCCAGAAAATAAGAGCGTAGTCATGTGCCGGATAATCTGTAATTGCCCATTGGCAAGCAGATATTAATGTTTCAGGTTGTCCACTGTCCATGCGTTGTGTTGCAGGATCATAAGCATTAACGTGTAATATTTTATTTTTTTCAATATAGTAACGTCGAGTTATTTTTTTGTTTCCTGCGATGCGAATATCCAGATGCACAACTATGTGGATATTTTCATTTGAGCCAATTGCCGCCATTTGTTTTATGTTGCGTGCTGCAAAGCTGCGTAAATCATTGTCGGCTGCCATATAAACAATGATGGAGGTTTGTCTTTTGGATGTTTTTTTATGATGTTTTTTTTCTTTGTTGTATGAAACCGCAGGCATAATATGTTGCTCTCGCGATAAAGCGAGATGCTCATAAGTAAATAAAGTAAAAACAATTAAACATGCTTTTATTGTTTTAAAATTCATTATCCCTTCCCCTTTTTTTTGATGTGAATTTTAATTACATGATATGAAAAATAGGAGGCAAAATGCAATGAATTGGTATTCTGTTTTTACTTTTGATACAACAGTTGGCTATTTGTTATTGCAAGAACAAGAGTCAACCCAAAGCTCAATTGAAAATCTAGAAAAAAAAGTAACGAAGGATTGATGAATAAAAAAAGACAAATAAGCATGAGGATGGTATGGACGATATTGATTTGGAGCCCTGATATTTTGCAAAACATGCACCATAAAAATCCGGTATATGCTCGTGAAAATGAGATACTTGGCCAAGTGAGTAAAGCATAAAAACCTGTGACTAAAAGAGTAACTAATTGTTTTGAAAGGAGAGGGATAGGAATATATCGGAGGATTAACTGTAATAATAAAATGAATATAATGAGATGCAATCCTGACCGGGCCAGATAATGTATAATGCCCCAATTTAAAAAGAGGTTTTTAATGTGCTGATACTGCTTTTTTATGCAAGATCTATTGCCTAGAAAAATTGACGACAGTAATGTTATTGTATTAGGAGAACATTTTTTTTGTAGTTGATTTAATATGTTGTGTTTGAATGTATGTATAGATCTTTTAAGATGAAACCTTGGATGATAAAGAATGCTTGCCTTGTTATTTTTTAAAAACGTAGTTGCATGTATTCCTTCTTTTATTAAATAGGTATTAAAAGAATTACTATTTTTTTTTCCTATTTTAATATCCTGGAGCATGATTGTGTCGCCAACTGTGTAATAAGGCTTTTGTTTTGTATAGCACTGTAGTCGCCAATTGAATCGTGAGGGGATGTTGTTCTTAGTGTTGGTTGTCGAAGTGACGTCAATTAAAACAGTATAATGATATAGGTCGTGCTGCACGGGATCAATATCATAAACCGATCCGGTTATATTTACTATTTGATTGCGAATGAGAGATGCATGGCAATTGTGTCTATACAGCTGAAATTGTAAGCGGGTGAATCCTAGTACAAAAAAAATAATACACAAAAAAAATGGTTTCCATGAAGATGAATTTAGTGTAATAAATATTGAAATAAACCAAAAGACTGAAAATATTATCCATTGATATGTATAAGCAAAACTGATGCCCAGCAAAAAAGAGCTTGTGAATGCAAGCCATAAGATCAGGCGATTTGCGTGAGATTTAACTATTGATTTTTTGTCATGTTCTTTCATTATGTAAGTATATAAGATTTGACTATGTAATCAAGTAAATGGAAAATAAAGAGCCCTATTGTGTATAAAATAATATGTGTGGTAACATAATGTTTCCAATAGTCACGTTGGTGCCTATTTATATTAGGAACAAAAAAATGAAAAACCGGTTATTTTTTATATTCATGATGTCATATATAATTCCTGTAAATTGTAATAAGCAGTTTGATGTTCAGAAGCATTTAAATCGGATTAAACATAAAATTGTTATGAATTTTCCTGAGCAATGGCAGAAAAAAGGGGAAATATATTTTTGGCCTTTTGTTGGTGTATGTACTGTATTAATATGTGCAGTATCAATATCTTGTTGTGTCAGGAGAGATACACAAGATTCTCGCGAGATATTTACTGATATGCTAAATAAGATATTTGGTCAAGATATTCCTGCAGATATGAAGTTAAACAATGGAGAGCATTGGGCCAATTTGCATGTTTTATTTGATAGATCAGGCGCTACGCTGCATTTAGGTAAAGAGGATCATCAATTGTGTGCTCAAATGCTTAATCTTCCTTTAGGTTCTCCTCTTAATCCAGATGTGGCTAGTATTGTTAATTTTGCTATGAGTAGGCTGGGAAAAACAAGCTAAATTGGCCTTTTCTTTGCTCATTTTAGCAAATTAATCTACACTTAAAATATCGCTCTATATCAACGAAATGAGGAAATATGAAAGCTTTTGGCTCTATTGAGCATTATACATTAGAAAATGGTCTTCAAATAATTATTAATCCTGACTCATCAACACCGAAGGTTTCTGTACAACTTTGGTATAATGTCGGCTCAAAAGATGAAAAAGATGGAGAAAAAGGGTTAGCCCACTTGCTTGAGCATATGATTTTCAAGGGAACTCATAAGCTTTCTGAATCCGATATCAATATGATTACTCAAAAATTATCCGGCTATACCAATGCATTTACTTCATATGATTATACAGGATATTTATTTGATTTTCCCAAGCAGCATTGGCATGCTGCTCTTGAAATGCTTTCTGATTGCATGACTAATTGTACATTTCCTGATGATATGCTGCAGTCTGAGCTAAAAGCAGTGATTCAAGAACTTAAAATGTATAAAGACAATTATGTTTCAAGTTTGATCGAGTCGATGACAAGTTCGGCATTTTCTGACCACCCTTATCATCACCCTATTATTGGTTATAAGCAAGATTTATGGAGTATAACGCGAGACGGATTAGTTGCGTTTTATAAAAAGCATTATAAACCAAATAATGCAACTTTGGTTGTGGTCGGTGATGTTGATCCGGCAAAGGCGCTTGCTGAAATAAAAAATTATTTTGGAGCAATTCCTGCGGGCGATAAGATTGAAAAAATAGAACATTATGCACAACAAGATATGCAATCTACAAGCGCTACCTTGTATCGTGATATTCAGCGTCCATTATTGATGTATGCTTGGCGCGTGCCGGGGATTAAAGAAAACAGTGAATTTTTGTTGAGTGTGTTAGCGCACATAGTTGGTCAATCACAAAACTCAAGGTTGTATCGATTGTTGGTTGATGATCTGCAACTGGCAACTGATGTGAGTATGTTTTTGGATGACCTTTTTGAGCATGGTTTGCTCTTTTTTCATGTTGACCCGGTGGATGAAAATGCAGTTAAGGAGATCGAAATACAGATAAAAAAGGTGCTTATAGCATTGCAAGAGTCTGTTGATGATGATGAAATTTCTCGCGCAATCAAGCAAGTGAGTATGGGGCATTTAGTTCAAGGTGAAACATTGCAAGAGCGCGCTTATATGATAGGCAAAGGTTTTCTTGCAACAAAAAATCCAAATTATATTAATGAGTTTATTCAAACAGATGAACGTACAATAAAAGAGCAAATAAAAACGTTAATATCCAACTGTTTGCGTGCAACAACGATGCATAAAGGTGTAATAGCACCATTGCCTGATACAGAAAAAGAGCATTGGCTTTCCGTTCAAGAAGAAAGTGATCGAACTGATGCTGTTATTTTATCACGTAAAGTGCGCGAGACTGAAATTGAGCCGGGTAAGTTGGTACATCAAATAGACACGAAAAAAATGAATCAGTTTGTTGTACCACAGCATGAGCGATTTGATTTGCAAAATGGTTTAAAAGTTCTTTTTTCTCCTACGGGGGGACAAAAAATTGAACTGATTTTAGAATTTGAATCGCAATTTTATTGTGATCCGGAGCATTTACAGGGCTTGTGTAATTTTACCTTTGCACTGCTTGAAGAAGGCACTAAAAAGTTTAGTAAAACAAAGCTTGTGCAAGAACTAGCCTCACGGGGAATGCATTTAGAGGTTGGAGCCGGTTCCATTTCGTTGACTTTGTTAAAAGAAGATTTAGATTTTGCATTGCAAGTGATAGATGAGTTGGTGGAAAATGCATTATTTGATGAAAGAGCTATTGAAAAAGTACGAGCACAGATTCTATCTGATATTGATGATTTTTGGGATGAGCCTAATCAGTTTATAAAACAAATTGCACGAGAGCATATTTATCAGGATCACCCTTATAAAAAATCATTCTTAGGGACAAAGGAGTCTGTTGCTAAGATCAATCGTGATGATTTATTGCATTATTATAAACAGCATGTAAGGCCCAACAATGCTTGTTTGGCAGTTGTAGGTGCATTTGATGAAAAAAATCTTGAACTAAAAGTCCAAGAAATATTCAATCAATGGGAGCCGGTGCAATCAGTTCGAATTGAATATCCTCATCTTGTAATGCCTAAGCAAAAAAATATTATTCATCCTATTGTTCGTGACCAGGTTGTTCTTGCATTTACAGGGCTTTCAGTTGACCGAAAAAATATAAAATATGACCCTCTTTTGGTGTTCGATCAAATTTTTGCCGGTGGTGTTACCGGATCTATGAGTTCACATTTATTTCAATTGCGTGAGCAAACTGGTCTATTTTATACGATTGGTGGTTCTTTGGTATTTGGTGCCGGCCATCAACCGGGAATGTTCTTTATTAAGACAATCGTTTCACAAGATCGCTTGCATGAAGCTGAAAAAGTTATTAAGCAAACAATGCAATCGTCCGCACAGAAAGTTGACTCACAAGAGTTCCGTGCTGCAAAAGATGCATTGTCTCATTCTTTAATTGATCAGTTTGCAACACAAAAAGGTATTGCTCACAGCTTCTTGCTCATCGATCGACTCTCATTGCCAAAAGATTATTATGCTCAACGAGTGCATATGATTGAACAAGTCGATAGAAATGAAATGATGAAGGCGGTCCAAGAAGTTATGGATGTTGATAATATCAGCACAATAAAAGTTGGTCGATTGTAGATATTACTTTGTATTCGGAGTGAATTGTTCTAATTTATAGATGCCAAATTGTTTTTCAATGTCAGCTACTTTATTTAAAATAGATTTAAAGCCATTATCGCCAAATAGTTTATGCTCCAATTCTTCAAATTTCTCACTGAGCTCTTTAAATTCTTTTGGACTTATTAGTGAACGAATAAGAGGAAATAAAACCGTGTCCTCACGTGCTTCATGTGGACGGTACATAGATATAAACTTTTGCATTAATCTTTTTGCGGCATGTTTTTCTTTTGTATTAAGATCTTTTTTGTTAGTAACTATTTTTTTAAGTTGTGATGTAATTATTCGGCCTTTTACATGTTGGTCTTTTAATGTTCTGACCAATTGTACCTTTTTTTTCTTTTTTTCAAAAAGTGGAAAGATATAATCTTCTTCCAGTTTTTCATGATAATTTTCTATAAAAGATTCAATTATTTGAATAGCTTTTTCAAGTGATTGTATTGGAAAATCAGACTTGCAATCTATTCTTCTAATGCACTCTTCATAGATCAATAAAAGACGATTGAGAATGCCATGTTCTCTCATGAGATCTTCTGTTAATGGGATTTCAAATTCTTCTTTTTTAATCACATTTACATCCTTTTGCTCGATAGAGAATAAAATCTTAAAATTTAATAATATAGGAATAACAAAAAAAATAGCTAACAATTTCTTCATGTTTTATTTCCTCTTTTATAGTAATTAAGAACATGAGATGAATCAGTCCCTTGTTATTATTATTATCGAATATGTAATAACTTTACAAGTTTGTGTGATTAATAGTGAAATTTTTGCTTCATAGATCAAAAAAAGAAAAATTTAGCTCTCGAGATTTTTGTTCAAAAGTTCACCCAGATATTGAAGCAATACGCTATTCACTCAAAATATAATTTGGAATTTTTATTTTAATGCCTGTATAGTCACCTTCTAAGTCACTCTATTGATCTCCAATGCGTAATAATGTCATAGCTTTCTTGTACAAGTTCAGCACGTTTTTGTTTTTTATATTGATAAAATGGGGTGATTTTTTTCTTCAGGTGTACGCAAGATAATGCGCTCAAAAGTTGTGTTTTCTTCTTTGCTAAATTGCATTATTATTAAAGTATGCGTAGTACGAAAGTGCCGTTTCGTCAATATCAATAATCACCACTGAGGTTTCAGTTGCTTTTATGTTTTGCAACTGTTGCCATGCTTTTTGCAAAGCTTTATCTGTTTCCTTTTCAAATGCTTCAGATTCATAATATTCTTGAACTTGTTTTTTTACTTCAGCGATGTTTGCGGGTTTTGCTAAAATGTCATTTGTTATGATTGCAAAAAAATAGAACGCATATTTTTTTTCATTACACTTCTGCGTCAAATTTAGCTTTCAATTTTCGGTAAACTTCATGCATCTCTTGCGTAATCACACTGGTTTGACCAATAATATGTATCCAATTGGTGTCATTGTGCCAACGCGGAACAATTTGTACATGTAAGTGATTAGGTTTGCTTGCCCCAGCGGCTTTGCCAATATTAATACCAACATTTGCTCCATGCGTATGAAATGTTCCTTTTAAAGCAGAAACAGCCATTGATGTTGCTTCCATCAATGCAAAATACGCATGCTGTTTTTAATTTTTTTGCAT
The DNA here is from genome assembly GCA_040878395.1 of Candidatus Dependentiae bacterium. Classification (NCBI taxonomy): domain Bacteria; species Candidatus Babelota bacterium. The sequence continues at coordinate 57,970 of JBBDMI010000012.1, forward strand.
CTTGCTTATGCCAACATTCGTTTGTGTAGGTTGCACGTTTTGGATTATAAATTGAGGATCAGTGTGTATTTGTTTGCATGATGGACAAAAGAAATATACATGTGATTATTTTCTTAAACATTGTTATAATCCTTTTTTTGAAGTTAGTGCAAAAAAGCATTTTAATTTATACTATCGATACAGGAGAAAGGCAAATGAGAAAATTATTATTGATTGGTTGCTTATTACAACCTATTTTTGTTTCAATTCAAGGAAAATCACCTACTATGCATATTGATAAAAAAGTTCTAAAAAATGGTTTAACTGTTTTAGTCCGTCCAAATCATACAGTACCGAAAGTTTCTGTTCAACTTTGGTATAACGTCGGTTCAAAAGATGAAAAAGATGGCGAAAAAGGGATTGCGCATCTTATTGAACATATGATGTTTAAAGGCACAAAAGAGATGCTCTCCGAAACTGATATCAAAGTTATAGCGCATATGCTCTCAGGTAACTGTAATGCATTTACTTCATATGACTATACCGGTTATTTATTCAATATGCCATCACATAATTGGCGACAAGTTTTGCCTATTATGGCGGACTGCATGGTCAATACTTCATTTAAAGATGATCACTTAAATTCAGAAATGAAAGCGGTTATTCAAGAGCTTAAAATGCTCAAAGATAATCATACACGGTCCGTTGTTTATAATTTGTTAACCTCTATCTTTCCGGATCATCCATATCATTATCCATTGATTGGTTACAAACAGGATTTATGGTCGGTAACGGGTGCAGATTTAGAACGTTTTTATAAAAAACATTATTTGCCAAATAACGCAACATTAATAGTTGTAGGCGATGTTGACGCTCAAGAGGTATTTACATTAGCGGAACAGTATTTTGGTGCTATACCTGCGAATTTTGATTATAAAAGAGAGGATTTCTATCACAACCCTGATATTGCATCAAAGTCAGTTTCAATTTATAGAGATGTTCAACAACCAATTGGTATCTTTGCTTTTGTTGTTCCAGGCGCAAAAGAAAAACTGGCCCATTTAACTGATGTGATATCAAATATTTTAGGGGGTGGTAAAAGTTCACGTTTATATAAAAAACTAATTGATGAACGGCAGTTGGTAACATCACTTGATACTATGTGTCTTGACCTGTTTGATCATGGACTTTTTTTGGTACTGTTTACTCCAAAACGTGAACAAGATATTGATGAAATAGAGTTTGTTCTTTTTGGTGAAATCAATGACATTGTACGCAATGGTGTAAATGATAAAGAGCTGCAAACGGCACTTAAAAAAGCAAAAATGAGCGAATATAGTTTGCTTGAAAAAAATGAAAAACAGGCATATGTGATTGGTAAATATCAATTAGCTTGTAATGATCCGGGTTATGTATTTACTTATTTAGATATTCCAAAAGATGCTTTGCAAAAAGATATACAAACCTTTTTGAGTTATTATTGTCGTCCAAGTGTTATGCATAAAGGATTAGTATTGCCATTGCCTGAAAATGATAAGGCACAATGGTTAAGCTTCCAAGAAGCTTCAGATTTACAAGATGCACGTATTTTATCGGCTCGTCAGCGTGAAACACAAGTTGAAATGCCAAAATATGCGCAAAAGATTCAAATTCAACAACCAACTGATTTCAATTTTCCTAAAGCGCAAGAAGCGCAACTTGAAAATGGCATGAAACTATTTTGGTATAAAAATGATCAAACTCCAAAAATAAATCTTGTTTTAGAATTTAAAGCAAAATCTTGGAATGATCCGCAAGATAAACAAGGTTTGTTTGCATTTGTTACCCGTATGATGACTGAGGGGACAAAAAATTATACGGCAAATGAACTTGCCGAGGAATTTGAGTCTCGAGGCATGGCTATTTCAATGTATCCTGGTGGTATTTCAATGTCTCTGTTGCATGAGGATCTGCAAAAAGGTCTTGAATTATTGAATGAACTGTTAACCAATGCAATATTCTCAATTGATGCGATCGAAAAAGTTCGCGCTCAAATGTTATCCGAGTTGAAACAGTTTTGGGACAACCCAGACTATTTTTCAAGTCAATTAATGAGTGAAATGGTTTATAAAGGTCATCCATTTAGTAAAAATAGTATGGGAACCGTTGAGTCTGTTTTATCAATCACTCAAAAAGATTTAATCGATTTTTATAACAGTTATATTTCCCCCGATGGTGCAAAATGTGCAATTGTGGGTGATTTGCGTGGTTATGATATAAAGGCTGAAGTGCAAAAAACATTAGGTAATTGGAATGGGTCTCAAATTGATGAGCTTGAATTTCCTGAGGTGCAAGATGCATGTGCTCAGGAAAAAGTTTATCCTATTAATAGAGATCAAGTTACTTTAATGATGGCAAAAAAATCGATTGATCGTAAAAATAGTGATTATGATAAACTACTTATTTTCGATCAAATTTTTGGTGGTTCATTGCATTCACGTTTGTATCAACTGCGTGAACAAAGTGGCCTTTTTTATACTATAAACGGTTCGACTATTGCTCAATCAGGCCTGCAACCGGGAATGGTTGTTGTGCGAACTTTAGTATCCAAAGATCGCGCCCATGAGGCGGAAAAAGCAATAAAAGAGATGATGAAATCCGTAAGTGAAACATTGACTGATCAAGAGATTGCAGAGGCAAAAAATGCTTTAGCAAGTAATCTAGTAAGCTTTTTTGATTCGAATGCAAATATTGCTCAAGCTTTTCTATTTTTAGATAAATATGGATTTAATGCTGATTACTTTGACCATCGTGCAAAAAATATTGCACAGATAACGTTGCAGGAAGTAAAAGATGCTGCAAGTAGATATTTATTACCAGATGAAATGTGTGTGTTGCGTATTGGGCGTTTGGATTAAGAAGTAATTTTTAAAATAAAAAAGGGTAGCTAATTTGATAGCTACCCTTTTTTTTATATAAGTTTTAGAAACTTATTCGATTATCCACAAGTATCAGGTATTGCACCGTCAGCTCGTAATTCTTCGACTTGTTGTGGAGTTGGTTCAACTGCACAAGCAGGTTTGTCTGCACATGAATAAGTTACGTGTTCACTACGGTGAACATGTTTATTTATGTGGCGACGGGCAGGAACTAAATAACAAAGATCCGGTTGCTCGCCTTCGCTGCAATCGTTACTATAAGTTACTTCACAAATACGTGCAGGTCCGATACATTGTTTAGCCGGCGCACATCTTGGAGCGCATACAGGTGCACATTTTGGAGCACAGCTACGGCCACAACGGCGAGCTTCAGTCATACCAACAAATGAAGCAGCCAATAATGCTACTACTAATAATTTCTTCATAAAAAATCCCTTTTGGTTTATGAAGGTTTAACAAATACTATCTACTTCAAGATCTTGAGTAGTTCTTTACTACTATCACCATTGTAGCATCTAGTATTTTCTATTTGCAATAAATTTTTATAAAAAAACAAAAAAGTATCACCAAAAATCATGAAAACCCTTTATTTTAGGGGTTTTATTGTATTTGGTTATTATGAAAAAAATAAGAAATTAGGATATTTTTAGACACAAATTGTGCTTCATTTCTTTAAGTTTGGAGATAGAATCTTGGAGCATTTTGTTCTCTTGGCTGTCTAGAGGGACGTTGAGCACTGATTTTATTCCTTGAGCGTCAATTATTGCCGGGACGCTCATGCATATATCATATTCTTGAATATAGCATGATACGGGCATGATGCGTTTTTGATTGAAAATTATATTCTCACAAGTGGCTGCTAGGCATGATGCAATCCCATAACAGGTATAATTTTTGTACTGAATGATTTCATACGCTTTTTCTTGGGTTTTTTTTGCTATTGCATTGAGCTCTGATTTTTCAATAAAGTTTGTTAGTGGCGATCCTGCAATAGTTGCAGATGAAAGCGCTGCCACTTGGCTGTCGCCATGTTCGCCTAATACATATGCATGTATCGATTGTTCAGCAATGCCGGTTTTTTCTGCGATTAAATTGCGTAATCTGAGTGAATCAAGTAAAGTGCCGGAGCCAAAAACCTGTTTTTTTGGCAATTTTGCAATCTGTTGAGCGTATAATGTGAGCGTATCTACAGGATTGGTAACCATAATGAGTATGGCGTCAGTATTGATTGGGGTCATATCATCAATTATCTGTTTGATTATCTGTTGGTTAATATGTAATAATTCTGAGCGAGGCTGCCCTTTTTTTTGTGCTTTTCCTGCTGTTATTATGATAATATCTGCTTGTCCGACTTGTTTTAAAGTTGCTTGTGATATTTTTGATGTTTTACTAAAAAATAGTGCATCAGAAAGGTCTAAAGCTTCACCTTTGCAATCTAACTCATTGATATCAACAAGCATAATTTCAGCGGCAAAATTGTTCATTAGGCATGCATAAGCTGTGGTTGATCCCACAGAACCTGTGCCAATAATAGCTATTTTTGTTGGCATGGATTAACCTTTTTTTGTGAACCATGGGATAAAGATACTTGTTTTTCTTTTGTATTGTGCAAATTGCGCTAAGCCTTGCAGTTGTTTTTCGGCCAATGGAATCCCCGAAACGAATAATAAAATATATGAAATCATAATAGGGCTTATAACTGATATCCATCCATTAGGGACGTTTAATGCAACAATAAACATTCCCCACCAGATCATAACTTCGCCAAAATAGTTCGGATGACGTGAATAGCGCCATAATCCTTTCATCATGATTTGTCCTCTATTGGCAGGATCCTGCAGGAATAAATAAAGCTGCCAATCGGCAACGCTTTCAAAAAAGAGACCAATCATCCAAATTGCGAATCCTAAAAGATCAAAAAAGGTGAGCTCAATGGTGGTGCTGCTATTTACTATAATGATTGGTGTTGCAATGACGAGCATGATAATGCCTTGTAGTATAAAGACTTGTAGGTAACTGCGCCAAATAAATTGGTTGCCCCACATCTTTCGCCAACGGCTATAACGTGGATCTTCTTCTTTCCCTTTATTGCGCATATAAATGTGAATAGCTAATCGAGTTCCCCAAGTTAAAGTCATCACAGTAATCAAAATATGTCGTTGCAAAAAAATACCTGATTTAAAAAAACTGTAAAGTGCAATTAATATAAAGCCAATGCCCCATCCAATATCTGCAATACTGTTATCTTTTTTTTGCAATGCAAGAACAAATAAAATGTTCATAAAGACGAATATGATAAGTGCGCAATACATAAAGGTGACAATCATTGTTTCTCCTTTTTGATATGCATTGAGCATAGAAAATATTGAGTTTATGTATCAAGAGTTATATTACAACTTAGTTGGGTTGTAACTTTACAATACAACCAAAAAAATGCATCATAAATGCAATTAAAAACATATAAAAGCTAAACTGAGATATTATAAATATGCAAAGCTCAACAAATAAGAAGTTAACAAAAAAAGAGATAGGGGAGTTTCAAAACTTTATTTGGCAATTTTATAAACAATATGGACGTCCATTTGCATGGCGAAATGTAGAGAACTCATATTATATTTTAGTTTCAGAGATTATGTTGCAACAAACGCAAACATATCGTGTAGAGCCAAAATTTGAACAGTTTATTGCAGCATTTCCCGATATACAAACATTGGCCCAAGCAGATTTGCGGGATGTTTTGGGTGTATGGCAAGGTTTGGGATACAACCGACGAGGCAAAGCATTGTGGCAAAATGCGCAGCGTGTTGTTGATGAATTTAAGGGAGTATTGCCCGATGATCCGGATGTACTGCAAACATTTACTCATATTGGGCCAAATACTGCAGCTTCAATTACAGCCTTTGCATTCAATAAACCGGTTGTTTTTATTGAGACAAATATTCGTGCAGTCTTTTTGCATTCTTTTTTTAAAGATCAGGAAAAGATCAAAGATGCTCAGTTAATGCCATTGATTGCGCAAACTTTAGATGTAAATAATGCTCGAGAGTGGTATTATGCGCTGATGGATTATGGCGTGCATTTGAAAAAAAGTTTACCTAATCCTAGCCGTAAAAGTGCTCATCACGCAGTACAGTCAAAATTTCAAGGTTCAGATAGGCAAATTCGTGGCAAAATTATCAAAAAAATTGTAGAAGTTCAATCTATAAATAAAGATGAATTGATAATGTTTTTGGGTAAAGAGTCTGAGCGTTATGAACGTATTTTAAATGCATTGGTTGCGGAACAAATGGTTTTGGAAAAAAATAATCAAATTTATATTAAATAACTCACCTTACGCAATAAATACAATATATTAGATATCTTATAGTTACTTAAAACCTTTTTACTATGAATTATATTCTCTCTTGTTTTCCTGCCCGCCTTAGCTTCCATCTTACGTTGAAACTTACTCCTTCGCTGAAGCTTCTGCGCACAAGTCAGAGGACAGACCTACGAAGTGATTGTGTTAAAAGTCAATAAATCTTAAATTGTTTTTAGTTTTGCACAAAATAATATCTTAATGAAGTCTCATTTCAAAAGATAAGTATACTTTTACATTGTGCGTAACTTAATAAGTATTCTTTTAGGTAACATCGGTTCCCACTGGATCCTCTTCGCCTGTCCTCTGAAGTTTCAACGTAAGATGGAAGCTAAGGCGGGCAGGCTGCGGATGCCTATGCATTACCCACATCTTTTGTAATGCTTTAAATAATTATTTTAAACAGGTTTAACTTTCAAGCTTATTTTAGAAAAAATTACTTTCAAAATAATTATCACACAAAATAACAAAGTTTCTCACCCCTGTCATTCCTGCGAAGGCAGGAATCCACAATAAATGAAATAAATTCATTAAAAAATATTATTTTAGATTCCCTGTAATTTTCCTCATAAGCCCTACAATGCCTATGCTATTTAATTGTACAAGCTTTTTATGGATTCCTGCCTTCGCAGGAATGACAGGATGAGGGAAATGGCGCCATGGAAAGCCTAAAACAAAAAATATGTTTTTTAAAGGATAAAATGTGGATAATGCATAGGCGAATGCGGGGATCCACTAATTAAGATTTTCTCATTTTAGGATTCTTTATTTTTCATTAAACCTTTTTTAAAGCTATAGTTATTTCAAAACTTACATGATGCACTTTATTACGAATTAATCCCCGTTCTTACGAATTCGATAATCAAGATTATAAAGTTATTTCAACTTTATTTACTATCACAAAAAATAGAAATAAGGAAAATTTAATTAGTGGATCCCCGCATTCGCTAGGACGACAAAGAGGGTATTTCAACATTAAAAAACAATTTGTTATCGTGTATAATTTCATTCAAGAGATGAGAGCACAAGTTTCTATAAGAGGTCTATTGTTTAAACATACTTGATGACAAAATAGGCAAATTTATTTATTTTTTCACTTAGATTATTATCACATACTATTTGAAAACTGTGTGATAATAATTTTTAAAAAGAGTTTCTTCTAAAATAAGTTATTAAATCTATGAGTGTGTAAGATGAGTTAAGAGATGAGAGCACAAGTTTTTACAAGAGGTCTCGTGAATTTAAGTAAAGAACATTACTGTAATTATCAAGAAATTTGTGAAGACAAATGGCCAATACATTAATCTGAAAAAGAGCGTCTCTTTAGGCATAGATTTAATCGTTTCAGTTGATCCTAATGTTTTGACATAGCGGACAGCGAGCATAATATTAAAAAGAATAATAATATAGCTCAAAAAGTAAGCGTATTCAGGATAGCTGGGGACGTTTGATGGAATCAGGTCGCGTAAGCGTTGGTGAGATACAATCAGTGCAAATAATATTGCGGCGTTGATACTAAGATATGAATGTGGCCGTGAAAAAAGACGACGGAACATCAATAAAAATGCAAACGATAATACTAAGATGGTGATAACCGGCAAGAATACCAGTATGAGTAGATTTATTACTTCTCTTTTTATATTAATGTTGAAATTTAATACCGGAAAATTATTTGCAAAGATATAATCTTTAACGCCGTGATTAGCAGAGCTTTTTTTTGTTGTATATGAATAGTAAGTCTTTTCGATTGCCAGCTTGGTCGGATTCAAATTTTCATCAATGCCAATTTGCTGATTTTCGTCTGTTTTCCATGATGAAAAATCAGGAGTAAGTATTACCGGTTTAGTTAATGATGAATGGGCCAGCTCTACATTAATTTTTTGTTTATCCAAAGGAAACTGTGTGTAGTCTAATTGTTTGATAAGCTCTACTTTGAAGTCAAAGCCGTATACTATTCCATTTTCAGTTTTAAGTTGATATGTTGGAGTAATTTGTGAGCTGCGTGCATTAAGAATTACCACCTCTTTTGCAAGATCTTTATCTTTTTGAGTATATGTTTGCCAAATTGAACCGGATAGTGAAACAGTGTTTTCATTTTGTATATTAATAGATTTGATAATTACGCCGGTAGGAATAAGATATTGTAATGATGGATCCATTTCTCTCTGTTTTGTATTTTTGTCTAAAAAGCTATTTTGTTCCGTGATAGTATAGATGGGGGTATTGTTGATTTGGCTTTGACTTGTATCGACATGGTAGAAAGTGTATAAGATTGTGTAGCTACCCAAAAACATAAAAAAAGAAAAAATACTTGAAATGAACCAATAGGTGCTGCTGTTTCTCATGCGTAACCACATAAACACAGACAATAAAAAAAAGAGAGCAACTGGTCCTATAGTGAGGAATACAAGTAAAGGGCTATGATTTTCCATGAGCGTTGTGATCAAAGATGTTTTCATGTTCAGGACCCCTTTTTAGAAATTTTCGTTATTTTTTAATGTTTAGGTTTGCTATCTTTGATTTTTTTTGTAGAAAATATATATCGCGTGAATAAAAAAGCCGTAAATATAAGTGTTAATAAAATAAGTATGTTCCAAAAGCCAATAATTATCATGAGTCGATACAGAGAACTAAGTATTTCGCTTTTGTCTTTTTCTACAAGAATTGCCCAATTTAAACCTTTAATTTTTAGCGGTGCAAATGCACTCAAAACTTTAAGACCGCGGTAATCTTTTGTTTCAATTTCTCCTGTTTTTCCTTTCAATGCTTTTCTTGCGGATTTGGTATTTACTCTTTGCAGTAAAATAGTTGTATCAAAAGTTTCTATGTTTTTAATAATAAGAGAATCAGTTTTTTCATTTTTTAGTTGTTGTAGGTAGTTTTTGCGATCTTGAATTAAGAAGCGTGAAATGCTACGCATAGAAAAATCATTACCGATTAAATATGCTTCGCCTGTTTTACCTAGTCCGGCTTTTTCCCATTCTTTATCATCAGTCATATACAGATTTATTTGATCACTAGGCATTTGAAAAGCTAGCACACCGATTTGTATGTCATTTTCATAAATTGGCGTTGCTATGAATGCAGCAGGTGCAGCATAAGAAGGATCATAAAAATTGTAATCAATTATTGTTGCATGAAGAGTTTTTTCAGCTTGTGAGATTTGTTTTATCAGTTGAGCAAGGTTGGACTTTTTGAGTTCGGTGGTGAACAAATTGTTAGCAAAATCTATTTCTTTAAATACTGTATATAGAATAACTCCCGAGACATGATCTATTAAAAAAATGTCATAATATTTAAACTTTTCAAGAAAATTGCGTAAATATGGGTGATATTTTGCATGAACTTCATTATAGCTTCCTGCTTTAGGAGCATCAGTCAGTTTATCTTTTTGGCCTATAGGATTTGGGTTTTCTGCAATATAAACGTTTTGTAAAAGGACTGAGGCAGATTTTTCCGGTATAAACTGTTCTGCGTTCTTTTTTATACTTAGATGAGGGTTTAGTCGCGCAAGGAATTCATTATCATAGTAGTTAGATAATGTTTTTTTCTGCATATTTAGTTGATCATTATCTGTTCCATTATTTAATGATTCAAAAGCCTCCTTGAACTCTTTCATTGCATTAATAATCATAAAGTCTTGTGCAAATGTTTCACATTGATTTTGAATTTGATTGAAATAGGTTTCAATTTGCAGTTTTTTAGCGGTTCGTATTGCTGTTAAAGAGTCTTTTGATATTAGGGTGAATGCTTTTTTCCCATTATAATAGATAATAAATAATGTTAAGAAAGTTGTTGTGATACCAAAAAATAAAATGGTATAAAAAGTTTTTTGCTCTGTATTCATTTCGTAAGATCCATATTTTTATTTTTTAATGTTTAGGTTTGCTATCTTTGATTTTTTTTGTAGAAAATATATATCGCGTGAATAAAAAAGCCGTAAATATAAGTGTTAATAAAATAAGTATGTTCCAAAAGCCAATAATTATCATGAGTCGATACAGAGAACTAAGTATTTCGCTTTTGTCTTTTTCTACAAGAATTGCCCAATTTAAACCTTTAATTTTTAGCGGTGCAAATGCACTCAAAACTTTAAGACCGCGGTAATCTTTTGTTTCAATTTCTCCTGTTTTTCCTTTCAATGCTTTTCTTGCGGATTTGGTATTTACTCTTTGCAGTAAAATAGTTGTATCAAAAGTTTCTATGTTTTTAATAACAAGAGAATCAGTTTTCTCATTTTTTAGTTGCTGTAGGTAGTTTTTGCGATTTTGAATTAAGAAGCGTGAAATGCTCCGCATAGAAAAATCATTCCCGATTAAATATGCTTCACCTGTTTTGCCAAAACCGGTTTTGCCCCATTCTTTATCATCAGTCATATACAGATTTATTTGATCAGTAGGCATTTGAAAAGCTAGCACACCGATTTGTATATCGTTTTCATAAATCGGCGTCGCTATGAATGCAGCAGGTGCAGCATAAGAAGGATCGTAAAAGTTGTAATCAATTATTGTTGCATGAAGAGGCTTTTCAGCTTGTGAGATTTGTTTTATTAATTGAGCAAGATTTGATTTTTTGAGTTCGGTGGTGAATAAATTATTAGCAAAATCTATTTCTTTAAATACTGTATATAGAACAACTCCCGAGACATGATCTATCAAAAAGACGTCATAATATTTAAACTTTTCCAGGAAATTGCGTAAATATGGATGATATTTTGTATGAACCTCATTGTAGCTTCCTGCTTTAGGAGCATCAGTCAGTTTATCTTTTTGGCCTGTAGGGTTTGGGTTTTCTGCAATATAAACGTTTTGTAAAAGGACTGAGGCAGATTTTTCTGGCATAAACTGTTCTGCGTTCTTTTTTATACTTAGATGAGGGTTTAGTCGCGCAAGGAATTCATTATCATAGTAGTTAGATAATGTTTTTTTCTGCATATTTAGTTGATCATTATCTGTTCCATTATTTAATGATTCAAAAGCCTCCTTGAACTCTTTCATTGCATTAATAATCATAAAGTCTTGTGCAAATGTTTCACATTGATTTTGAATTTGATTGAAGTAGGTTTCAATTTGCAGCTTTTTAGCGGTTCGTATTGCTGTTAAAGAGTCTTTTAGGATTAGAGTGAGTGTGTTTTTTCCATTATAATAAACAATCGATAACATTAAGAAAGTTGTTGTGATGCCAAAAAATAAGATGGTATAAAAAGTTTTTTGCCCTGTATTCATTTTTGTAAGATCCATATTTTTATTTTTAATATTGTTATTAATATAAAAAAACAGCTTTGAAAATTTCAACAATATCTTTGTTGTGGTTTTTTATATCTTGTTATTCGCAAATGAATATAGGGCTATAGATGAGCTAAGAACTCATCAGATTCTTTTATATATGCTTGTATTTTTTTTGTATGTATGCGCTGAAGATAGCTATACATAATTGCAAGCCGAGGGATTTTTTTTATAACATTTCTTTTTTTATATATAAAGTGCCAATAAAGAGCGTTCCAAGTTTCACACCATTTTCCCTTTTTATAATCGCTCATTTTAAGGATATAGTTTGATCCGGAAATATATGGTTTTGTTGTCATGCTCCCACCATCGGCATATTGGCTCATACCATATACGTTTGGCACCATTACCCAGTCGTATGAATCAATAAAAAATTCCATAAACCAGCGATAAATATCATTGGGATTGATTTCACACAAAAGCATGAAATTACCCAAAACCATTAAGCGTAAAATATGATGATTGTATGCATAGTTTAATGCTTGATTTATAGCGTCATCAACTGGAGGAATCTTCGTTTTGGCATCCCAAAAAGATTTCGGCATTTTTCTTTTGTGCTCGAAAAAGTTACTTTTGCGCTGTTCTTGGCCTTCAAGAATATATACTGCACGAACATATTCTCGCCAACCAATTAATTGTCGAATGAATCCCTCAAGTGAATTGATGGGAACTTTGTTTTTTTTAGCATAGGCCAGTGTTTTTTCTAAAATATCCTGTGGTGTTAATAATCCAACGTTAAGTAATGGAGAGAGCACTGAATGAAAGAGTACGAGTTCATTTTGTACTATCGCATCTTGATAAGGACCAAATTGAGCAAAACGTTTTTCTAAAAAATCATCAAATGCTTTTTTAGCAGTTGGGTATGTTGTAGGATAAAAAAAAGTTTCGGCATTACCATAATTGTTTTTGAAATGCTTTTGTACGTAATTGATCGCTTCTTTTTGATATTTGTTAGTGCGGGGTTTATAAAAAATTGGAATCTTTATAGAATCTGGCAAAGGTTTTCGATTTTCAGCATCAAAGCTCCATTTACCTCCTATTGGGTTTCCTTTTTGGGTCATCAATATGTTTAGTCGTTTACGTTGTGCTTGATAAAATCCTTGCTGGCGAAAATTCTTTTTGTTTTTGAAATATTTTTTAATCCAGTCAGTTGGTGTTAAAAATAACGGCGTTTCATAAAATTCGAGAGCTGTTTTTATTTTTTTACACCTTGCTTTTAACACTTTTTCAAATGGTGTGTCGACCGGATCAAGACAGTGTAAAATGTCGATTTTTTTTGCTTTGATTTGCTTTTCAAACTCTTTGCTGTTGTGATGCTCAATGTAAACGACCATGTGCCCATTTTTTTTTAAAAAATCTTTGTACATTTGCATCGTGGCACGATGAAATATAATCTTTTGTTTGTGAAAATTGAAATCTGAAAAGTAACGTTCAAATTCAACCAAAAAAACTGTTTCTTTTTTCTTTTCAAGCAACGGATGCTGTTCAAGCAGTTGTGTAGGAAGAATCAATATCGCTTCATTACTCATGGTATTACCCTGCCTGTTTAAACATTTTCAATGCAATCTCTTTTTCTTTTTTATGGTTAACCATTGGCCGTGGATAGTTGAGTTCAGGGCTTTTGTCCGATGCCCAATTATGGATGACTTTATTATCGACATTTTCAAGTTCAGGAATCCAGCGTTTGATGTAGATGCATTCAGGATCAAATTTTTTTTGTTGTAACCAAGGGTTGAAAATCCTGAAATAGGGTTGCGGATCACAGCCTGTTGATGCTGCCCATTGCCAATTACCATTATTTACACATGGATCATAATCAACCAGTTTTTGTGCAAAATATTTTTCACCCCATAACCAATTGATATGCAGATCTTTCACCAAAAATGATGCAACAATCATGCGCGCACGATTATGCATCCAGCCTGTTTCATTCATTTGGCGCATACCGGCATCAACGATAGGAAAACCGGTTTTGCCTTCGCACCATAGCTCAAAATTTTTTTTACTAAGACTCCATGTTAATTTGTCATATTTATCTTGAAATGCATGCCCAAAAACTTTAGGCCATGCGTAGGCAATGTGATAATAAAAATCACGCCAATAAAGTTGACGAATCAAACCTTTCGGACCGGCAGCTCCGAGTGCATTGCGCATGTTCCAATAAAGCTCCCTAATCGATACAGTGCCAAATTTATTGTGAGCTGAAAGAAGTGTTGTATCAATTGCAGGTGTATTGCGGATCTCATCATAATTTTTAAATTCGTTTAATGTCCGCATAATTTTCAGGCCATTTGTTCTGCCACCGTGCACAGCTACCCGTTCGACAGGATCAGGATGAATTTTTTCCTTTTTTAAGATTTTTTTATAGATAGTTTTATCTTCGGCAAAATCGATCTTTTTGTTATAAAAAGAGTCATAACGAAATGCATGATCTTTTGTTACGGGAAATTGCACGGAACGCTTCCAGAATGGTGTAAATACTTTATATGGTTCGCCCGATTTGGTCAAAATCTTGCCTGGTGAATTGAGCAGCGCATCATCATATGCATGAAATGAAACGCTATGATCTTTGCATAGTTTTTCAAGATTTTGGTCACGTTTTTTTGCATATGGCGTGTAATCTTTATTAGTAAAAACGGCATCGATTTTTTCTTTTTTAATCAATTTTGTTACTACGTGCTCAAGCTCATCATGAAAAAGATAGAGTTTGCCGTTTCTATTTTCGACACGTTGTTGCAGATCTTGCAATGATTCAATCATAAACTGAATGGCGTTGTCGCTGCGATACTTATTGTTTTTGCCTATTTGTTCAGGTGTAAAAACAAATATAGGAATAACTGCTTTTGATTCATTGCATGCAGCTAATAGCCCAGTGTTGTCATGTAGTCTTAGATCACGATGAAAAATAAATGCCGATTTTTTGAATTGATACAATTTTTACCTTTTAGAGTTTAATATTGATTTATTTACATTAATACACTATAAGTGTAAAAGTAAACTTAAAATAAATGTAAAAGTAAACTTAAAAAAGTATGTTTTTTTAAATTCAAAAGGAGTCGATAGTGAAGAAAAAACTATTAATGTTGTCACTTTTGTGTTCATTAGTGAGGGCAAATAATTTTACCGGTCATACATATCTTGCCATAAGGCCTGCATTTACATCAGATTTTCCTGAGAAAGTAAGTTTTTTTAGAAATCCAATCAAAAAATTTGGTGACAATCTTAACTATGCTTTTCAAGTAGTTCCTCTTGGAGGACAAACTACCAATGCCGGTGATTTAGCCGAATATTTTTCATTTTGTAACAAACGTTGTTTAAAAGTTGCGGCCGATGGAGCTCAAGATTTTTCAGTAGATCCTCGTGCACGTGATGTGAACTCATTTCATTTTAATATTGTTGGTGGCGATAATAATTTTGAAAGTTGTGTTTGCTTTAAACCACGTCAATCATTTGCCGGTGCAGGTTTTGAGTATCAACAATATTTAGGCTGTGATAGCATCTGGTGGTTTGATATTTCAGCTCCAATTTTGTGGGTAAAAAATGACATGAATCTTTGCGAAACTGTTTCACAAGAGCTAGGAGGTGATGTACCCTCAACTTCAGCAAAAAACATGACAGAAGCTTTTTCAGGTCAAAAACCTTTTGTTAATACTGTTGACGGTGAGCAAGTTGCTGCTGATGTATGGCATTTTGGTAAAATTTGTGGGCCTCAATCAAAAACTCGTTTGGGTGATATTGAAGTAAAAGTTGGTTATGATTGGGCAAACTGCGATGAATACTATGTTCGTTCATATGTAGGAATGGTGGCTCCAACAAGTAACAAACCAAATGCTGAATTCATGTTTGAGCCGGTTGCAGGTAATGGTGCTCACTGGGGTGTTATGAGTGGTGGTTATGCAGGTGTTAAATTATGGGAATGCAATGACGAGCATGTAGTATGGGCGAACTTTGCTGCAAATGGTCGCTATCTATTTAAAAATACTCAAAAACGTTCATTTGATATAAAAGGTAAGCCTTGGTCACGTTATATGGCTGTTTTTGCAAGTGCAGAAGATGCTGCAAATAATATTCTTTCTTCCGGTATTAATCTCTTTACTCGTGCTGTTGAAGTGACGCCACGTACGCAGTTTAATTTGAATGCTGCATTGACTTATGATCGTTGTAATTGGGCCGGTGAATTAGGTTACAATATCTATGCAAAACAGGTTGAAAAAGTAAAAATAAAAGACTGTAGTGATAAATGTAATATCATAGCATTTGAAGCTCCGGCTTTCCCTGATGTTGATGGTTCATTTACATCTGCAAATGTTATAAATAGAGCTGTTACTATTGGTGAAGATTTTGAACTTTGCCAAATGCCATATAAAGAAGCTTTAGCTCTTACTTGTTGCGATCTTGATATTATGTCAGGGACAAGCCCTTGTGCATTAACTAATATATTGTATGCAACTGGTGGCTACGATTGGAATATGTGCAATTGTTACCCAGCCTTATTAGCTGTTGGTGGTTCATATGAATTTGCGCCTGAAAATTCAGCTGTTAATCGTTGGATGGTTTGGGGTAAATGGACAGTTGCTTGGTAATACTAAATCCAATTAGGAGCAAAAAAACATGTTTAAGAAAATAGTTTTAATAAGTATGGCTTTGGCCATGCATTCTACAGCCATTTTTGGTGCAGAATGCGTAACAGCATCTAATGCACAAGTGTGTTGCGGACAAATGATTTTTGAACCGGAATCAATTACAGATGTGCAACAGATTATTACAGATGCTGTAGCAATGAATAAGAAAGTTCGCGCAGTGGCAGCATTACACGGAAGTGTTGATGCAGTATGTGTTCCGGAAGCTCAAGATGATGATCTATGGTTAGTTAAGACTGAAAAATTAAATAGAATTCTTGAGATTGATTTAGAAAATAAGACAGTTACGCTAGAGGCTGGGGTTCCTCTTTTTTATCTTGGTCGCGAAATGGCTAAACACGGCCTTGAACCGATTGCGTTTCCGGGTGCATATGATATTACAATCGGTGGTATGGTAGCAAATGCAGTACATGGCACTGGGCGTAAAGGTTCATATGTTGACACAGTTCTAGAAGTAACTTTGGTTGACGGACAAGGAAATATTGTAGTTATTTCAGACACTTCAAATCCGCAGTGGTTGCCGGCAGTTCGTTGTTGTATGGGTTTGCTCGGCTTTATTTATTCAGTGAAGATTTCGCTTAATCCACAAATTAATCGTGATTTAATTTCGGGGTTGAGTAATGTACAAAGTATTTTGCCTGCTGTAGATGAGCTTCTTGATAATAATCAAGGGTTTCAGTTTCAGTGGAATCCTTATACATTAAATGATGTCAATCTTTCTACAACACAAGCTTTGAATTTTACTAATGACTGCAAAACAAATAATATCGTTAGAGATTATGGAAAATACGCTGGAGCAAGTTTTATTAATGGTGAGTTAGGTCAGATAAATCCTGCACCTCCTCAATTTTTATTTCCTGTAATTACAGATGCAATTGTAAGTGGCTTGGTAGGACCTCCAGGTGTTGAATTTTTCTACAAAGCTTCGCCTAATTTTCATGATCAACAAACGCCAAGTGTCATTATGGAGCTTTCAATTCCAAAAGAACAGTTAGAATCGGCCGTAGAAAAAACAAGAAATATTGCTGATGGTCTTGGTGTTGCAGATTTAGTTTTCTTTATCTTTAATGAAACACGTTTTGTACAAGATGAGAAATTCTTTGCTTATTTAAGTCCATATAATAACTTTAACCGTCCAAATGGTTCGTGGAATATGGGTATCATTACGATTGGACCACGTCCAGTTTTTGCAAATGATGATCCAAACGTAGAAACTGAGGATGCAATTAATGCAGATCTAAGGAATTTTTACGAAACTTGGTACGACATGATGGTTGCTGATTGTGATGCGCGTCCTGTATGGTCTAATAACCCAATGTTTTTGACATTTGCGGAATTAAATACAATGTATGGTGCAGCGAATGTTACAGCATTTAATGCAGTACGTACCACATTAGATCCAAACGATGTTTTTTTGACTCCTTATTGGGCAGATCGTTTAACTCCATAATTTAGGTATTAAAGGTTAGTTTATGAATAAAAAAGCACTATTATTATGTTTGTTGCAAATTACGTTTGTGCAAGCAGTAAGTCTTTTGCAATATAAGAGCTTTCTCCCGGCGAGCAATGTTGGACCTTCTTCGAATAATCCGTTTGAGTACCATCGCTTAGAGCGAGTGGATCCATTTAGGAGTTTTGAGGTTTATTTACCAGAAGCATATAGTGCTCCTGGTAATGAAAATACTAATTTTCCAGTTTGGTATTGGCTGCACGGTTTTGGTCAAAACTTTTCAAGTTATGCAGGCATGTTTGAAATCCTTGATCAGTTAATGGCCTCAGGTGATTTACCTCCAATGATTATTGTTAAAGTTGATGGTAGTTTATCTACATCAACTAGTGGCGAATTGGATAATGGTTATGCAGGAAGTTTTTATATTAATTCTGCGTTTAATGGAAATTTTGAAGATTACTTTATTAACGAAGTAATTCCTTTTGTTGATTCTAACTATAGAACTATTGCAAATAAAGCGAATCGCGGAATTGCTGGCCATGAAATGGGCGGCTATGGAGCTGTAATTTTAGGTTTTAAGCATACAGATTTGTTTAGTTCAATTGTGGCCCATACGCCGGCTGACGTTGTTGCGATGGCAGATACTATTATAAAGCCAAGTTTTTACTCTCGTGTATGGGACGAGATTCCTGCAACGGGTGATGACGCTGGAAGGGTCTTACCTTCAAATGGTGGCTATACATTTGAACTTTTTGCAGAGTCTGCAGCATTAAGTCCTGATTTGTTAAACACCTTTTCATTACAATTACCAATTGTGGTCGATGATGAATGGCGACCTGTTTTGACCAATGGTGAATTTACTATCAATAGTGATGTGGTTGAGCAGTGGTTGGAAAATGATCCGGTCACTATGATTCGTAATGATGCTGCATTACGTGAAGCATTGAAAGATATTAAGATCTATATCGATTATGGAAAACCTGAAGATCAAACTTCATCAAATGGTGCAATTCGTTTATCACAAGAATTGAGCTGCAAAGATATACCACATGAAACAGTGGTTTTTTCAGGAACATCATTTCCACAACGTTGTGCATTAACACCATCAAACAATCTGTTGCTGCAATTTGTTTTTCCTGCCTTACAAAGATCAGCTGAAGTTGTTTCAGGTCAGGGATTGCAAAGTATTCCCTTTTTGATTGATTTAATTGTGCGTGCATTGGATATTCCATTTGATGATTATAATAGTATATCAATCAACAGGACTAATATTGGTAGTTTTATTAATAACTTTTGTGCTGGCGTACCTGCAACCGACATCAGAGATATTTTGATTAATCCTGATTTCCGCACTTGTTTACAAGATAATGGTGTTGATCCGGATACATTTAATATTGATTATTTTGTATTGAATCAAGTGTTACAATTCAATCCACCACAATTCAATATTGTATCAGATGGATTTGCAAAGCCACTATGTTCAGCATGTAAATTGTTTTTACCACTTCCTTGTTAAAACTTAATTTTGGGTTATATGGTAGGATTTTTTTAAAAGAATCCTACCATGTTTTTTGCAAAGGTTTTGTAATATTCTATCCCAATAAGCTTTGTACACAATAGGGTATATAGCTTACTCCTTTTGCGCCAAAACCGGAAAAAATACCAATATTTTTGTATGTATTGTGCCATTTAGTAATGGGTCTATGCCCTAATGTTGTAGGGCGTATTCCTGCCTTATGGCTAATTATTTCATAGGGAACATTAATAATTTTTTCAAGTTCAGAGCAAAGCCAATTACGGCCTTTTTCAGATGGGAATGTATCTTTATAATCTCGTTCAAAGGTTGCACCAACATGATATAAGTTATTGCCGATTGGCAATAAGAAAACATTGCTGGAAATAATCTGCGCAATAGATTTGTTCATTTTTATAGTAAGTAGTTCACCTTTTGTCGGATTCATTTTTTCTTGATTAAAAAAGCGATTATTAATTGCCTGCAATCCGTTGCAGAAGATTATTTTTTTTGCGCATATATTTTTATAATGAATTTCATTTTCATTGACTGTAAGTTGTGTTTCATCGAACCAATCTTCAAGATATGTATGTTTTGTTTTTAAAAGTGCACGATAGCTGTTGAGTAAAATTTCTGTATCTACCCATCCGGTATGCTGGATTTCAATTGCATTAAATTTTTTTTTATTTATTTCGTAGCTAATTGGTTTTATGTATTGCCGGTATGCAGGGTCATCAAGGCGTTTTTGTGCATTTTTTTTTAGATCATCAGTAATAAGCAGTTTGATATAGGGAACTTGATAAAAAAAACTGATACTTAATGTTTTTTCTAATTCTTGATAGAAGTTGGGTAATACAGGAGCAATTTCATCAGCTTGCCAAATTTTGGCTATTCTTTGACCTGCAATTGGGCTGAATATGCCGCCGGCAACGTATGAGGCTGCGTTTGGATTAAACCTGTTTATCACTAAGCATTTTTTGCCCGCTTGCATAAGTTTATACGAAAGGATTGAACCTGCCAGCCCCTGACCAATAATAAGATATTCATATTTTTTTTGATTAACTTTATTCATGTTTATTAGTTTACCATATTTATCAAGCCCTGAATATTTGTGAAAAACCCTTATAAATAAACCCTTTACTTTGTTTTTCCACTCTTGTTAGAATGATATTATGTAAGAAGGAGGAAGTATGAGAAATACAAAAAACAGATACTTTATACTGTTTGTAGCAGTTTTTAGCTATTCTTGGACGCAAGCAGCAAATTATTTGCCCAATAGCTATAATGGTGTAGCAATTACGCCGCATACTGTTTATGGGCTAATGCCGCCTATAGATACTCAGTTAGAGTCAAAAATTAATATATGGCTGCAAAATAATAGTAGTTTAGTTGATCAGTTGCTGAATATTGGAAATCCAACAGCATGGCAACACAAGTGGCAAGGAGATTCTGACCTGTTAAAACAGTATGGATATAAGAATTTAAGTCATGATGGATACGTTGCCAGTATCCCTGAAACTGACTATTTATTTAAAATTTCAGGTCCAAAGCATCAAGTTTTGAGTATGTTGGCGACAAAAGGTTTAGTTGATGAAAAACTGTTGCAAGACAATCAATATTTGAATGAACAAGTGGCTAAGCGTTTACAAGGTCAAACGTTGCCAACTTATCAAACGGCAAGTCGTGCAGCTTATTATCTTTTGTTGAAATCTTTGCTTGAAAAAAATAGGTATCAACATTTGCGAGTTCCTGAAACATTTTTGCTGTTTGTTCCGGGTCATGATAAAAATGTTAGCGATGGGAATGTAATACTTGTCCAAAAAATGGTTGATAATTTGCATGAACAAGGTATTTTGAATATTTCAAATGGTGCTATAAAAGAACTTTATGAAGTTATTGTTTTGGCCGGGCTTTGGAACGTTAAGGATAATCTTTTAGTCAGCAAGTCAGGAGATATGTTTATTACCAATGGACTGCATGTCATTGGCTTTGAAGAATACCCTAATATGAGTTCGAAGCATTTTTTTCATAAGAACAAAAAGATTTTCGATCAAAATCGGATCCGCGGTATAAAAGGATTGATGGATTTATTTGCTTCGGATAGCTCTAAAATTGCCTTGATAAAAGAGTTAATTGAGAATGATAATAGATTAAGTGATTGCGATAAGTCAGAGCTTTTAAAAGATTAATTATAATAATTTTTTTCGGAGAGGCGTAATGGAAATATCTATTAAACTGAATTATATTGTTTTTTCATTGATCACTTTTGTGGTTTCAGTTTTAGGAAGATTTTATACAAGTGCCGGTATGCAATGGTATTACACTTTAAACTTGCCAAGTTATACTCCTCCGGGTTGGTTTATTGGAAGTGTTTGGACCGTGATTTTTGCTTTGACAACTATTGCCGTTATTATGGCTTGGAATCGATTTCAACGTGATACTCAGTTTTGGGCAATTATGGGTTTATTTGCATTGAACGCATTTTTCAATGTTCTTTGGACCTATCTCTTTTTTTATAAACATATGATAAAGCTCTCATTTCTTGATGCAGGTGCTCTTTTTGTAACCGTGCTTTTGCTCATTATTATGATTGGCCAACGTTCGCTTTTTATTGCAAGTTTATTGGCGCCATATTTAGGGTGGGTTGCTTTTGCCGCTTGGTTGAACCTTATGATTTGGTTTATGAATTAATTAACACTTTTTTCTTTTACGGTTTATAGAGTATACTCCTTTCTAAAACACATATCTTTTATCTGAAAGAAAAAATATGAAACAGCGTATTCTCGGTTTATTATTGTTGCTTGTCTCTTTAATAATTTATGGATTGGATGATCAAAATTTGAGCGTAGTAATTCAATCGATAATAGATAATGATTTGAAAACATTTAATGAGCATTTTGTGCCAGACTTAGTCAAAAAAGTTATTGTTTATGAGGGTGATTATATTGATCTACTTGGAATTGCTTCACAGGGCAAAAGTTCAAATACATCGATTTTTATTAAAAAAATTATTCAAGAAGGTGGAGATCCAAACCGAAGCAAATTCTATAGACCTATGCCCACAAGGCATATACGTCGGCTTGATGGATCCTTGGAAGCAATATCTGAAGTGCAAAGTATAAAGACATTATTTCCTCTTGAACGAGCGATTAGAGCAGGGAATGTATTGGCGGTTGAATCATTGCTCAAATGTGGTGCGAATATTGAACAAACATCTGTATCGCAATCAATATGGGAAAAACTATTTTGTCCAAAACCAACTCCACTATCTCAAGCTCAAAAATATGAATCAATGGCAAGCACTCGCTTATCTATTCATGCATCGGGACCTTTGCAAGTGCCCGGTACGCGGGCAGAATACATGCAAATTGTTGTACTATTGCAACAACATCTTGCGCAACAAGGATTAGAAAAGAGTGAATATAGTTGTTCTGTTCAGTAATTTTTGATACATATTTTTTCTTTTTTATATTTTTAAAGTATAATGTTTTGAATATAAACATTTTTATGCGAAAGAGTGATATGAAACAATATTTGTTCAGTCTATTTTTAATGATTCCTTCAATACTGTTCTGTGCAAACAATCAGCAGGATTTAGTTAGAAGAGTTGCATTGGCAATTAAATCTGGAAATTTAGCAGAATTTGATGTGCATTTCTGTTCAGATATGACTGATTTTCTTTGTGTTGAGAATCAAGGAGATGACTATATTGATCTTTTAGGTTTTGCAGCAAAGAGTAAAAATTTATATACCAAATATTTTATTAAGAGAATCATTGATGGTGGTGCAGATCCTAATAAAGATGATCCAATTTTGTTTCAACAAGCTGTAGATCAAACTTTCCCAGACGGAACGGTTCATGCTTCAGGCTTTAGTAAGTTGGTGCAAACCTTTTTACCTATTGAGCGAGCGATTGAGTACGGTAATGTTGAGGGTGTAAGTGCATTGCTAGAAAATGGCGCCGATGTTGAAAAATCTTCTTTTAGGCCGCGATCCTTTTTTGCGAAGTTATTTAGTTGTTATCCGATGCCCCTAGCTCAAGCCCAAAAGTATCTATCGGTTACACAAGATCGCCCTTCTGATGATACGCCCGGAACGGCAGAAGCACCGGGAACGCGAGCAGAATACAAACAAATTATTGAGTTATTACAACAACATATTGAGAGAAAAATTCAGGAAGAAGTTGAATCGAACGATATTGGTGGTATGGGTTGTGTAGTTCAATAAAAAACTCACCTTTCGCAAAATTATTTTGTACTTTTTTTCAATAAAAGTGTGAACAGTTTTTAAAAATTTTTTGTATAGCAATGATTACTATAGATGAAATACATTTGCCCATTTTGTCATCAAGTATGTTCAAACAATTCTTAAATAGAATGTAATAATCCAGGGGCAAAACACAAAAGCAATTTACCTATTTTGTCATCAAGTATGTTGTTAACTTGATGACAAAATGGGCAAATTTATTTATTTTTTTTATTTAGATTATTATTACATACTATTTGAAAACTGTGTGATAATTATTTTAAAAAGCGTTTCTTCTAAAATAAGTTATTAAATCTGTGAGTGCGTAAGGTGATTTTTAAATATATTTATAACTGTTTTTGCAATAATATAATGTGCCTGTTCAAATCATCTTTGAGTTCTTTGAGTTGATCAGCTATATCTTCGCCTTCAGAGCTTTGAGCATTTTCAATTGCATGCTTTTCTAAAAACCAACATAGTTTACTTAGTTTATAAAGTAATTTTACTTTGTCATATTGAGCATCATGTAACATGAATATCTCCCAGTTTAAACATCTTAAATAATATTATATGAAATAGTATCATATTGATTTACACTATTTCTATAAGTTGTCTTTATGAGTCAAAACATTTGTCATATTAAAAGGGAAAAAATGAATCGCAATTGGTTAACCTCACATCTTATATCATTAAATAGTTTTATTTTAATTGCAGCAGGTTTAGGGACTGTTGCCGGTCTGTATTTTCCGCAACTATATCCATTCGCGGATGTTGTTTCTGAAACAGTAATCAGTTTATTAAAGTTAATTAGTTTACCTCTTATATTTTTCTCAGTTACTGCAACAATTTCGGGAATGTCCAGTGTTGATGAAATGCGCTTGATTGGGCGAAAAGTGATAAAATATACTATTTCAACGACTGTCATTGCAGCAACTGTTGCTCTTATTATATTTTTAATTATTGATCCGACCGCCTCAGATTTTGTGTGTGAAGTTGCTAATGGTGATGATTTTGGCGGTTATTTTGATTTTATGTGTAAATTGGTTCCTTCCAATGTAGTGACCACTTTTGCTGAAAATAATGTAATCGGCATCATGTTGATTGCGCTTGGTTTAAGCTTTGCAACGCTTACACTGCCTGAGGAAAACAAGCAATCGCTGAATCTTTTTTTCTCCAGTTTTTTTGCAGTACTTTTGCGCATCACCCAAGCAATGGTTTATGTGATACCGGTCGGCGTCTGGGCCTTTACGGTGTTATTTATTAAAAACATTAAAGTAGAGCCTGGCAACGATTTGAGGAAGTTGGCATTATATGTTATTTGTATTTTGCTTGCTAATTTTGTACAAGGCTTTATTGTTTTACCTCTGTTTTTGAAATGGAAAGGCTATAAGCCTTTTGCTTCGCTTAAAGGGATGTCTCCGGCGCTTTCGGTTGCATTTTTTTCACGTTCCTCAAATATTGCCCTTCCTATGACTATGGAATGCACTCAACGCACTTTTGGTGTTTCAGAAAAAGTTTCCAATATTACCCTGCCATTATGTTCTACAATTAACATGAACGCCTGTGCGGCATTTATACTCACCACAGTTCTATTTGTTGCGCAAAGCAGTGGTATGGTATTCAGTTTGTTTGATATGATTTTATGGATTTTTATTGCAACAATTGCTGCAATCGGCAATGCCGGTGTGCCTATGGGTTGTTATTTTTTATCTGGGGCCTTGTTGACCACGATGAATGTTCCGCTTGAACTATTAGGTGTTATTTTGCCTTTATATGCGTTAATCGATATGTTCGAAACAGCTGTCAATGTGTGGTCTGATTCATGTGTTGCTGCTATGGTGCAAAAAGAGGTACCTTTCGATACCTTTTGACAGGATAGCAGGACAGCTTTCGCTGTGCTTAATTTCAGTTGATACTGTAATTCTGGCGAATAGGCGAGTTAGACCTAAATAAAAGGTAATAAACGTATACCTTTAGGCCATTTAAGATAATTAGATAATTTATACATTTTGGCTGTTTTTTATTTCTTTTTTTATTTGTTGTAACCATATTGGCGTGTGTAGTTCGTTTGAAAAAAAGAGGCATCATATTATGATTGCCCCTTTCTTCTTTTATCTAAAATTCAATTTCACCGTTATCTGAAATTGTAGTACCCAAATTCTTGCTAATAGTTTGCATTAGTGTAATTGCTTCAGTTTTATTTTCATCAGTAGCTTTTTTTAGTTGGTTTTCTTGTAGTAGCACCGGGATGAGTTTTGCTTTATGTATTGATCTTTTTTCAACTTCAATTTCATAGATAAATGAGCGTGGTATACTTTGTTTTTCATTGCTCATATAAATATCAACAAAATCACCGGAATCATATATGATCAATTTGCCGTTATAATTTTCAACGCCTAAATATACATGGTCGCTTTCACCATGTATAATATCAATTCCTTCATCAATAAGTGTATGTGCAAATCGTTGATAAGTGTCATTTGGTTCAGGGCGTTCAGAGCCCCATTGTACAAGTGCAACTAAAATATCGACCTCTTGTTTTATTTCATGTAATAGACTTTTAATTGGAGTAACATCGCCAAAGGGTGTATAAAAAATGTTTGGACCATCAGTGTGCTGTTCATGTTCTTTTTTATTTGAAAATCCAATAATGCCGATTTTGATACCATTTGTTTCAAATTCAACCGGCTCGTGTGCTTGATGCTCATTGATGCCGATACCAACGGTGTGGATGTCAGCTCTGTTTAATGCAAGAGGTACTTTGCTGTTATCATGAATCAACATATTATCGGCTAAATTTATCAATTCAATATTTCCTGCCTTAATTACATGTACTGCATTTTGTGTATTATCTACTAATTGGTGAAACAGTTGTTGTTGTGGATTAAGCAAGCGGAGGTCCTGTTTTTGTAAAACGTCCTTTATGTCAGCCCAAAAAAAATCGTAATCCGACTCAATGTACTTGCCAACGAAAACGTTGCTTAAAATCGCTAATTTCATTAAATTCCCCTATTTAAGTGGTCTGCCACCTTTGAGTTGATAGTCTTGGCGTTGTGGGTATTCCTCACCCCAATCTTTTTCCCATTTTTTTAGTTCACGTAAAAATGCACGTTCAGCAAATTCAGTTAGAGTCAGTCCGGGTTCCCAATAAACGGCATTTTTTACTTTATCAATGAGGTCTACTGAAATATGAATGGTCACTCGTTGTTTGAGCGCTTTTTCATCAAGAGTTTCAACCGTTTTTGTTGCAGGTTTTGTTTGTTTTGGTTTTGCCTGTGGTGACAAATAATCGGTTAATGGATTTGCTTCTATTGTTTTATTTTTCTTCTTTGCCATTATTGCTTCCTTTTATTCATTGGTTTACGATGTGTACGTTTTCATTGTTTTGGTATATGACTCTAAGCTTGTTTTGGAATGGTAATGTATATCTTCGTCATACTTTTGGTATCCATTAAAAAGCCAAAAGTATGACAATATTATTTACGTTCCTGCTTAATAACTTCTCGAGCCAATAGTCTATAATCTTGCGAACCATTACAATGAGTATCATATTTAGTAATTGGTTGTAGATAACTTGGGGCTTCAGACAATCTAATATTTTCACGAATTGCAGTTTTATACATTTTATCTTTAAAATTAGTGCGTAATTCCTTGACCACCTCTTTTGCATGGTTTGTACGTAAATCAACACGACATGGTACAATGCCTGAAATACGAAGTTTTGGATTGAGGCGGTCTTTGATAACTGAAATTGTTTGTAGTAGTTGAATTAATCCGGATAGAGCCATAATGCGAGCCTCAACGGGAACAATGATTTCATGCACTGCTGTTAATGCATTAATAGTTAAAATGCCAAGTGTAGGTGGACAATCAATAATAATATAATCATATTGACCTCTTTTGATCTCTTGGAATTTGTTTTTCAAAATTATTTCAGCACCAACTTCTTGTGCCAGACGTTTTTCAAGTCCCATTAACCATGATGATGATGGAATTAAATCAATGAACTCATCATCTGTTGGGATAATAATGTCATTAATATCTGTTTTATTAGTAAACAGTTCAAATAACCCTTTTGCGTCTCTTGGTTGCCCAAACCATGATGAAGTTGAAGCTTGTGGATCTAGATCGATGAGTAAAACTTTTCTTTTTTTTTCAGCAAGTGTTGCTGTTAGGTTGACTGCGGTTGTGGTTTTTCCACTGCCACCTTTTTGATTAATAATTGCAATTTTACGCATTGCAAACCCCTTCTTATTAGGATAATAAATGTTTACTTTTATGTGATTTATGCTTTGGTGCCCCTATGATCAATGGGATGCTAACATGGCAAATATGTTAATTGCAATAAAAACTGTTTTTATTTTTATACTGTTGTTTATTAAAACGTATAAAATGAAGTGAAAGAAGATTGTCATAAAGGTATACCTTTATGACGTTCCCTTTTATGTACGAAAGGTGCCAAAAAGAGGTAAAGACGCTAAACAGTACAATAGAATATTATTAAGCATTATAAAGGTGAATAAACCGTTTTATTTTTGATTTCTTGTGCATGGTCAGTCTCTTTTTTTACACTCATTTTGTTTTAAAAAATTTAAAAAAAAGATGGTAAAAAAATGGATACAAAAGTTATATATGATGATACAGTTTGCCTTATACAAAAAGCATCAAAATCGGTGAAATTATCAAACGCCCTTTTGGAGCAATTGATTAATGTTCAAAAATCTTTGCAGGTCGCCATTACTATTCGTTTAGATAATGGTGAGGTTAAAACCTTTAAAGGATTGCGGATACACCATAATTTGATTCTTGGTCCGGGCAAAGGTGGCATCCGTTTTCATGAACATGTCGATACATATGAAGTTACAAGCCTTGCCATGCTGATGTCATTAAAAAACGCATTATTACGATTGCCGTTTGGTGGTGCAAAAGGTGGTATTGCGGTTAATCCTTCTAGTTTATCAAAAAACGAATTAGAGAAATTAACACGAGCTTATGTTTTGCAGATACATAATTTTGTGGGGCCAAGTAAAGATGTTCCTGCACCGGACATGGGAACAAATGCTCAAACGATGGCTTGGTTTTTAGATACCTATGAAAAAATTAAAGGATATGCATCACCGGCAGCGGTAACAGGAAAACCGTTAGCTCTTGGTGGTATAGCGTTGCGTGAAACTGCAACAGGAAAAGGTGTTTCTTTTTGCATTGCCTATGCATTGAAAAAATTGCATCAAAAAGAGATTAAGCATGCAACAGTTGCGATACAAGGTTTTGGCAATGTTGGTGCCGCAACTGCATTATATTTATCAGATAAGAATGCAAAAATAGTTGCTGTTAGCGATGTTTCAGGGGCTGTTTATAAAAAAGATGGTATTAATATAAAAGAGGCTGTCGATTGGGTTTCTCAAGGAAAGCTCTTAAAAGATATGCAAAATATTGAACATATAACAAATGAGCAATTGCTGAGTTTGGATGTTGATGTTCTTGTTCCTGCTGCAATAGAGAGTGTTATTACCAAAGAAAATATGCATAATATTCAAGCAAAAATAATCGCAGAAGGTGCCAATGGTGCATTAACAAATGATGCAATTGATTATATATATAAAAAAGGTATTTTTGTGATTCCTGATATATTATGCAATGCCGGTGGTGTTGTCGCTTCATATTTTGAATGGGTGCAGTGTAAGCAATCTTTTTTTTGGCATGAAGAAGAAGTTGAGCGATTATTTCTTGAGAAAATGAGGTCAGCTTTTGATAGAGTATCTCAGGTTTCTTTAGATTATGATATTGATATGAAAAATGCAGCAGTGATTGATGCTGTTTTGCACATTGCGTCATCAATGAAAGAGCGTGGTCTGTTTTTTTAATATATGCTTATATATAGATATATTTTAGTATTACCTATAAGGTATTACAGGCTTATTCCATTAATGTGTAATTACTGAAAAAAGGTACCAAAAATACATTTGCAAATACGTATACATTGTGTGTAAATAAGGTTTATATGTATTGGCAACCAATGTATCACAAGAATTATAAGCCGGTTGGCAATTCTATAAACTCTGTTTCGATGTTAAATGTATCATGTAGATGTTGCGCTAAAGCTTTTAATCCTACTGTTTCTGTTGCATAATGTCCGGCAAAAATAACATTTATCTGTGCATCTTTAGCTGTTTGGAAAATATCAGCTGAATCACCGGTGATATAAAGATCAACATTCTCTTTTAAACTTTCCCAAAAGCCACCATAACCACCACCGCCGGAAATAACACTTATAGTTTCAATGTCAGGATTTCCAAAAGGAACAACAATGCATTCAGTTTGCAGTTGATTGTTTAATCTGTTTGCAATGTCAGCAAGTTTTATTTTGTTTTTTGTTTTGCCAATCCAGCCGATATTGCCACCTTTTTTTGTATAAAAAGGGCGATTGATTTCAGCATCTAAAAGCTTGAGGAGCTGTGCGTTGTTGCCAACTTCTTTGTGGCGATCAAGGGGTAAATGTGCAGCATATAATGAAATATTATTATCGAGCAGCTTTTGAATACGTTTTTTATTCCATGAAGTTATTGATGGATTGGTAAATTCCCAAAATTGTCCATGATGAACAATGAGCATATCAGCTTGTGCTGCAATCGCATGATCAAAGCTATCAATACAAGCGTCGACAGCAAAAGCTATTTTTTTAACTTCATTTTTTCCTTCAACCTGCAAACCATTAAAGCAAGTGTCATTAATGCCATCAATGTTTAAAAAATCATCTAGATATGTTGTCAATTCTTTTAAATGCATATTGTTTCCTTTTTATAAATAATGATCTCATCTTGCGTGCTGACAGATTCAATAACTTTAGATTGTAAAAAAGTCTTATAATTATTGTGTAATCAGAAGCTGTATCACAGTTCTTGTAGAAATTATAAGTACGCTTTTAATCTACTACAAACAGTCGTCCTTGTCTTCCTGCCAGCCGTCGCTAAAGCTAAGGCGGGCAGGCTGCGAAGGCAGGAATCCATAAAAAGCTTGTACAATTAAATAGCATAGGCATTGTAGGGCTTATGAGGAAAATTACAGGGAATCTAAAATAATATTTTTTAATGAATTTATTTCATTTATTGTGGATTCCTGCCTTCGCAGGAATGACAGGGGTGAGAAACTTTGTTATTTTGTGTGATAATTATTTTGAAAGTAATTTTTACTAAAATAAGCTTGAAAATTAAACCTGTTTAAAATAATTATTTAAAGCATTACAAAAGATGTGGGTAATGCATAGGCGAATGCGGGGATCCACTAATAAAGAGGTTCATTTTTTTGGTGAATAATAAATGAAATTATTTTTAATATTAATGCATTTATTCAAGCTTAAAACATTGGTGTGACTGAAAATTTATCTTACTGCATACTAATGAAAATTTTTAACTAGTGGATCCCCGCATTCGCCTATGCATTACCCACATTTTATCCTTTAAAAAACATATTTTTTTGTTTTAGGCTTTCCATGGCGCCATTTCCCTCATCCTGTCATTCCTGCGAAGGCAGGAATCCATAAAAAGCTTGTACAATTAAATAGCATAGGCATTGTAGGGCTTATGAGGAAAATTACAGGGAATCTAAAATAATATTTTTTAATGAATTTATTTCATTTATTGTGGATTCCTGCCTTCGCAGGAATGACAGGGGTGAGAAACTTTGTTATTTTGTGTGATAATTATTTTGAAAGTAATTTTTACTAAAATAAGCTTGAAAATTAAACCTGTTTAAAATAATTATTTAAAGCATTACAAAAGATGTGGGTAATGCAT
>JBBDMI010000013.1 GCA_040878395.1 Candidatus Dependentiae bacterium
TCGGGATGTGGCGCAATTGGTAGCGCACTCGCTTTGGGAGCGAGGGGTTGTGAGTTCGAGTCTCGCCATCCCGACCATAAAAAAGGAAGCAGTATGAATAAAGCGTTTCTTTTCTCTTTTTTCCTTCTCATTTTCATTTCTATGCACTCTTATGCAGATAAATATCGTGATTATGCAAAAGAATGGGCGTTGCAGCATATTTATTATCCAAATGGCGACTTACGCATAAATCAACAAGAGCTTGAAGCAATTCGTGATTTGATTGCAGTTTCTGCTCA
Source organism: Candidatus Dependentiae bacterium (assembly GCA_040878395.1). Lineage (NCBI taxonomy): Bacteria > Candidatus Babelota bacterium. The sequence goes on from JBBDMI010000013.1 coordinate 279, forward strand.
TCGTTCTAAAATTACTCAAGAAGCACAAACAGCAGCTTTGCAGATGTCAATTGAAATGTGGCATGCATGGCAGAATATTGCGCAAACAAGACTTAATCCATCTCATGACAGACCATATAGAATACATCGTGAAAACATAGCAACTTTAGAAGCATTTTGGGAATTGCTTGATGAACAAGAGCTTGTTTGTCAACAATATGCCAACGTTGCACAACAGGTGGTCCATGGTGATGTTTTATCAACTAAGTGTGCAAAGCAGGCTGTCTCGAAAATGCGTTCGCAAGCGCGAGTCTTTATGCTTGATGCATTAGCTGATGTCAAAAAACAGTTAGGCGGTCTTTATGATATTGCATTTAATAAATCTCAAGATGTGCACAACTTCGTTGAAAATGATGACGCATTACTGTATAAACGTTTTAGTATTGCAGATTTTGTTTTGGCTTATGTGCCAAACTTGGCGATCAATACATTTGTACAAGCGGATAAAACTCATAATCTGTTGACTCAAGAAGGGTGGCATGTTCTTGAAAAAATACAGCATATTGGTAACCAAGTATGGGATGCTATAGAGTTTTCTCGTTACGCATGTTATCAAGCCCTTTTGGATGAATTAACTTAATTATTTAATTACCGTGCTTTTTGTAAAATAAGAGCAGCAATACGTTTTCTTGATCCACGTGGAGCTTTTATATCTGCGAAGCTATTTAAATATGTGCGTTCTGCTGGGGTCAAAGATGTTTTACTTACGTTTCTGAGTAAGTTGCCCAGTTGCTGATCACTCAGATGTTTTATTGACTTTGTAGGAGTCGACTTTGGTGATGTGCGCTGTTGAGTTATTAATTGTAAGCGCTGTCTCTCTTGTTCTTGTCTTTGTAATTGCAATGCAGCTTCGCGTGCAGTTTGCTCTTGTTTTACTTGTTGCCGTTGCAGTTCTTCTTGTTGAGCGGGCTGCTGTAGAATTTCTACTGATATTTCAGGTGAAGTTTTTTGAGGTGGGTTCCATGCACCGCGTTCATCATGATCGGTATTTAAATATGTAACTGTATACAACGCGAGTGCATTATCATGATTTGTTAATGCCGGTTCTATTGCTGTGAGTATACTAATTAATTTTGTTTGGTAATCATTAATAAATTTTGGATTTTGTAATAATTCATATTTTTGTGCGTATTGTATAATTTCAATAACATTTAGCAAGGCAGCTTCAGGTGTATGTGTCATATTGTTTTGAGCATTTTTCATTAAATTATTTATAATATTAGTGCGTATGTAATATGGGCCTTGAATGAGTGGAGGGTATAGATTTTCTGTTACTAATGAAATATTTGTAGGATCATTCACATTTTTTAATGAATCAGCAATATAGAAAATCGGTTTTTGACCGTTTTTTCGTGATAATACTACACCAATGTAATGTTCTCCTCTTTTGCCTAATGCAAATGCATGATATACATCTTTTTGTTGTAATAGTTCATTAGCGATATTCGCCAGTTTTTCCGCTTCTTGCACCGGCATGAAATCTAAGTTTTCCGGTTGCTCAAGTACACTGATTTTATTTTTTGAAAAACCTAAACGATTTGCTTGTGCATACACATTGTCCGAAAATGATCCGCCGCTTGGACAACTGTTTACTTGTTTTTTTAAAGCTTCAATGAGTTGGGAATGGGTGAATGTACCGTTTGCAAAATTATATAAAGCGATGCTGTTTTTTGCTGCATGTAAGCCACATGTATTTTTACTTTGTCGAGCAACTTCTCCACTATAGTCAATAACGTTTAGATTATTATTATTAACTACTATTTGTGGGCCTGCAGCTGTGTGAATAAGACTAAATACACCGCATGTTATAGATATCAAGTGTAATATTTTTTTCATTTTCTCTCCTGGTCTTTTTTTACATATTACTATGATTTGGTTTCATTTTGCAATAAAAAGCGATGGGTTGATAACAGATTTGTTAAGGTTTACTTTGTGGTTTATACTAAAAAAAAGGTTTTTTAAACTGCTTTTAGCTGTACATTAAGGATTTTGTGTGGAATTTAATATAGTATCCCAATATTTTCAAAAAATAGATGATACCGGTTCTCGACTGGATATGACGCAGTTGCTTGCTGATTTGCTCAAACGGGCTGATCCACGAGAGGCTGAAATTATTTGTAATCTATCACTTGGTCAATTAGATCCTCCTTATATCGGTACAAAATTTAGCATTGCCAGTAAAAACATGATAAAAGTTATTGCGGCATTACAAGGTGCATCAGAAAAACATGTGAAAGATCAATTAGATGTTTTGGGTGATTTAGGTTTGGTGGTTGCGCAAGGTGGATGGGAATCAACTGGTGAGTTATCAGTAACTGATGTGTATGAAACATTAAAAAAAATTGAGCAAATGCATGGGACCGGTTCATCAGAAGAAAAAAATAGAGCATTGCAATCTTTGTTGGCATCATTAGATGCTGTTTCGGCAAAATATGTTGTGCGTATGGTGCTTGGTAAATTGCGTTTAGGCTTTTCTGATATGACGTTGATTGATGCATTATCATGGATGGCGATCGGCGATAAGGGCATTAAAAAAGATATTGAATATGCGTATAATAAATGTGCTGATATTGGGATGATTGCATATATACTCAAAACTGAAGGTATTGATGGTTTGCGTGAATTGCATGTAAAGCTTGGTATTCCTATTCGTCCGGCGGCTGCAGAACGCCTACCAACAGCGCAGGCAGTAATGGAAAAATTGGGTCATTGTGTTGCGCAGCCAAAACTGGATGGTTTTCGCTTGCAAGTTCATTTGGATAAATCAGGTGATACACCAAAAATTTGGTTTTTTTCTCGTAATCTACAAGATATGTCATATATGTTTCCGGATTTGACTGCAGCTGTTGCAAAGCTACCGGTTACCAATATGATTTGCGAAGGTGAAGCAATTGTATATGATCCGAATACAAAAAACTTTTTACCATTTCAAGAAACAGTAAAACGAAAACGCAAACATGGTATTGACCAAGCTATCGAGGATTTTCCATTACAAGTATATCTTTTTGATCTATTGTATATTGATGATCAAAGTTTGATTGATGAATCACATATGATGCGTCGTGAAACATTGCTTACTCTATTAGATGGATTTAACGATGAAAAAGTGCAAGCAATTGATGAACGTTATATGACTGAACCGCAACAACTGTTGAATTATTTTCAAGAAAACATTTCAGCCGGTCTTGAAGGTTTGGTGGTTAAACGTCCCGACTCGATATATACACCGGGTAAACGTAATTTCAATTGGATAAAATTGAAACGACAAGAAGAGGGTCATTTGGATGACACGATTGATTGTGTCATTCTAGGATATTATTATGGCCATGGTAAACGTGCCAATTTTGGCATCGGTGCTTTTTTGGTGGGTGTCTATAATAAAGAGACTGATCAATTTGAAACTATTGCAAAGGTTGGTACCGGTTTAAAAGATGATGATTGGCGTGAATTGAAAAAGAGGTGTGATGCAATCAAAGTTGATCAACAACCAAAAAATGTTTCATGTGCAAAAGATTTGGCGCCTGATGTATGGGTGCATCCGGAATTAGTATGCATGGTTCGTGCAGATGAAATTACCTTATCACCGATTCATACTGCAAATAAATCAGATGAACATTTAGGTTTTGCATTACGTTTTCCACGATTCATGGGATATCGTCCTGATAAGTCTGCAAAAGATGCTACAGATATTGATGAAATGAAGCATCTTTATGATATTCAGTTAATGCGGTAGTTTAATCTTTTAATAAAATATTATAGTAATATTGTGCTTCTTCTTTTGGATCTTCTGCATTAACAATACTGCGTCCTATGATTAAGCCATTTGGATTTAGCCCTACCATTTGATTAAAACTTGATTGGTTAATGTGGGCAGAGATATATATAGGTAATGAAGCATTTCCTTTGATCATTTGCCATTTGTCCAAAAAGATTAATGCAGCATCATCATCATAAATGTGATGGAAAATTAATGCATCAGCACCTAGATTTTTTGCTTCCATTGCAGATTGTGCTCGGGAAGAGGCATCACTTAAATCGAGCATAACTTTGAGATTATGTTTATGTGCTTCTTTGCACATGCTATGGATAGCATTTTTATCTGATCCGGCCATGACAGTTATCCAATCAGCTCCTGCATCAGCTATAGGTTCGATGATCGGTTCAGCGCAATCGATCAATTTGGTGTCAACGAGTAATGTTTTTTTTGCAAAAGTTGTACGAAAACGTTTTACTGCATCGAGACCATATGTATACAACAAGATGGTTCCAATTTCAATGGTATCACATTGATCGACGACTTGTGTGGCAATATCTATTGCTTTATCAAGATCGGTCAAATCAAATGAGATTTGTAATTTCATATGTACTCCCATTACGTGCTCACTTAATATAACTGCAACTATATATTATTTTTGATATTTTGAAAAAGAGTCCGGTGATTTTTTTATCAAATAAGCGATTGCTATCCTTTTATCTGTGTTAGATAACGTGCAGGTTCTTTTTTGTATATTGGATACAATTGTCCAAAGAATTGACGCAAATTTAATATATATAATGCATTGGTATTAATTTTGATTCCTTTTTTTACAAAAATTGATGGCAACATTAAATTGGGTGTATCTTGTGTGAGTGTAATACCTTCCGGTACAAAAATATTTTTTGGTTTTGCCAGAACGGTAATAGATTCTAGTGGAATGCGATTGTCTTTTGGTAAAGGAACTTCTTGGACCAGCCAATAAAAGGTTTCTTCGCTTTCATCATGTAGACGTTCAGCTTTATACATTGTTGCATTGGTGTTTTGTTCTATTTCCCAATGATGAATGGTGTTTCCGGCCATCATTACCGGCGTTATTTTTTCTGTTATGAGTATATATACCATAGGATTTGCATGTTTTTTTGGAAATGAGATTTGTCCATTATAGTTCGACATATCCAAAAAACCGCCATATGTAGCAAAAATACCTTTGATTTCCGGGGAGCCTTTGAGTGACTTTAGGTGCATTTTAGCTATTTTACCCGGTTTTTTAAGTTTATTAACTAATAGCCGGGTATCGCTATTTTCAGGTAGCAAAGGGTATGGCTCCAGGAACATGGTTATAACATGATCAGCATGGAGGTTTATAAAGAGACAAAAAAATGATAAAATAAGGTAGTTATATGCTTTATTCTTCATGTTTTGAGCATACCAAACCGAATATAAAATAATCTATAGTTACTCAAAAAAAGAGCTATAACCATGAATAATAAAAAGAAAATGATATTATGGCCTGTGTTTGATAAGCGAAATAACGTTACTATCAAGCAAATAGAGCAGTTTCAATTGTATGCTCAATTGCTGCAACAATGGAATAAAAAGATGAATCTGACAGCAATTACTGATATTGAGGGTATTGTAGAGCATCATTTTCAGGATTCGATTGAAATAGCTAAATTCGTAGATTTTAAAAAATATCATACGGTTGCAGATGTTGGTGCCGGTGCCGGTTTTCCCGGTATTGCTTTGAAAATTTTATTTCCGCATGTGCAATTGATTTTAATTGAAGTAAATAATAAAAAAATTCGTTTTATGCAAGAAGTTGTCGGTCAGCTTGGGCTGGATGATGTGCATTTTGTTTCTGACGATTGGCGTACTTTTTTACGTGCATCTGATATACCAATAGACCTCTTTTTGGCCCGTGCATCATTGCAGCCGGTTGAGCTGTTGCGTATATATAAGCCAAGTTCAATTTATAAAAATGCAGAGTTAATTTATTGGGCATCACAGCATTGGCGACCAAGTGATGCGACAAAAGCATATATTAAAGATGAAAAAACATATGTTGTTGGAGATAAAAAACGTCGCTATATTTTTTTTGCAAACAAAATAAGTAACTGAATGTTTACATTTTATGGTTCGTCTTTAGTATAAAAGAACTTTATATCTAAACCCATGTTAACATTCGATGTGTTACGCAAAGAGGTGGCTATGAAAAAAAATCTTATGCAAAGTTATATTGATGGTGTTAAAGACGCCGTCCATGGAGAAAGTTATCCTCAAATTATTCGGTATTTTTTACCTGAATTTGTAACTAATCTTATTATTTATTCGCTACCTATATTTTTAGATGCATATTTTGTAAGTAATTTGCATTCTACGCCGATGTATAGTGTTTTAGGTGCAACAAATAATATGATACATTGGGTTATTAAGGTTGCGGAAGCGCTTTCGGTGGGTACAATTATCATGACCGGTATTTACAACGGTAAATCAGATTTCAAAGCGGTTGGGCGTGTATTGCGTGATGCTTTTTGGACCACTATTATGATTGGCCTTCTGTTTACAGCAATGTTATATTTTGGGGCACAACATTTATATGCTTGGTATCTTCCAAAGGAGTTGGTTTCTTTAGGGGTACCGTTTTTACGTTTGAAGGCGTTAAGTGTTTTGTTCATGTTTATATTTTTTGCATTTGTTGGGTTTTTACGTGGTATAAAAAATTCACGTGCAACTATGAAGATATTTATTTTTGGTTCTTTTATTTTTTTAATACTAGATTACGGTTTGATATTTGGCGCATTTGGTTTGCCTGAAATGGGTTTACATGGTTCGGCCGTTGCATCAATTATACAGTATGTATTGATGTCGGTTGTTGTTATAGGCTATGTATTACTTAACAAAAAAAATCGTAAATACGGATTAAGTCTCTTTTCAATATTTCATCAGCCACATGAAATTAAACGGTTATTGCAAGTGAGTTGGCCGGTGATATTAGATAAATCTACTATGGCTTTGGCCTACATTTGGCTGTTACGCATGATGAAACCGTTAGGAGAAAATGCGATCGCAACATTCTGTGTCGTTAAAGATATGGAACGCTTTGCTTTTTTGCCTGCTATTGCATGTGCACAAATTATCACTTTTTTAGTAAGTAATGATTTTGGTATACAAAATTGGCAATCAATAAAATCAAATATAAAAAAAGTTATATTATTAGCGTCAATGTTGGTTTTTTCATTATTATTAATCATGTCATTGTGTCCTAAATTTTTTATACAGTTTTTTGATAAACAGGGTGATTTTATTGATATGGCAGCATCAGTATTTCCATTATTGAGCATGTTGGTATTTTTTGATGTATTGCAGATTATTTTATCGGGTGCCTTACGAGGTTCAGGAAATGTAAAAATAGTGCTTGGTGCACGACTCCTTATCTGTTTTGGTTATTTTGTACCGGTATCATATATTATTTCACAATGGTTGCCCATTACAAACATGTCATTAAAGTTTATACTTATTTATGGTGCATTTTATACGGGCAATGCATTAATGAGTCTTGTATATGTACATGCATTTCGTTCAGGTTATTGGAAACAAACTACATAAATAGTTACAAGGATTATAGATGGCACTTATTTCAAAAGAAGAAGTAAAAAAGATCGCGCGCATTTCGGCGATTGAAATCAATGAAAGTGAGATTGAATCGTTCACAAAACAGCTTGGAGATGTTCTTGCCTACGCAGCGCGCGTTCAGGAAATAGCAGCTGAGTTGGAAGAACCTTCAAGTAAAAATATAAATATGTTCCGTGAGGATGTTATGGGTGAATTTGATACCGAAGCTATTTTAGAACGTGCACCGGAACGAGAAGATGATTTTTTTGTGGTGCCGTCAATCATTGAAGATAAATAAGTAAATACAAAAAGGTAATACATGAAATCATTTTCAACTATTCGCTCATTAAAAGAACGTATTGAAAAAAAAGAGATAACCTCTCAAGAAGTTTTAAATCATTATATTGATCGTTTTAAAACCTATAATGAAAAAATAGGCGCAGCATTAGAAGTTTTTTCATCTGACTCCATTGTCACATCGAGTAAAAAAGATGGCTCATTACATGGCATTCCCGGACTGATAAAAGATAATATTGCACAACAAAATCGTGGGCTAACCTGTGCGTCTCGCATTTTGGCCGATTTCACCAGTCCTTATGATGCAACCGCATCGGAACGATTAAAAAATGAAGGTGCATTTTTAGTTGGTCGTGCAAATATGGATGAATTTGCTATGGGAAGTTCAACCGAAACATCTGCATTTTTAAAAACAAAAAATCCATGGAATCTTGATTGTGTGCCCGGTGGCTCAAGTGGCGGTTCAGCAGCTGCAGTTGCTGCAGGATTAGTTCCTTGGGCATTAGGTTCCGATACCGGTGGATCAGTTCGTCAACCGGCAGCATTTTGCGGCATTGTCGGTTTTAAGCCGACTTATGGCTTGGTTTCTCGTTATGGATTGGTTGCTTACGGTTCTTCTCTCGATCAAATTGGTATTTTTACCCATACAGCTTATGATGCCGCAATGGTATGTTCGGTAATCTCGGGACATGATGTGAAAGATAGTACCACTTTAATGGTTGAAAAAACTGATTATACACAAAGTCTTGATGGTACTTTGCCGGATAATTTGACTATTGGTATTGTTGATAATGCTTTGCATGCCGAAGGTATGGACAGTGAAGTTGTTGCTGCTATTGAACAAGCGATTGAACAATATGAAGCAATGGGTGTTAAGGTGAAACGTGTTTCATTGCCAACATTGGATTATGCTGCAGCAGCATATTTTATTTTAAGTCGTGCCGAAGCGGCATCGAATTTAGCACGTTTTGATGGTGTACGTTATGGTATGCGCACAAAAGATGCAGGAAATCTTAAGCAGATGTATGAAAAAACTCGCCATGATGGTTTTGGAGATGAAGTTAAGGCACGTATTATGGTGGGTAACTATGTACTTTCTGCCGGACATGCAGATCAATTTTATGATGGTGCACAAAAAGTACAACGTTTAATTCGACGTGAATTTGTAAAAGCATTTGCTGATGTTGATTTGTTAATCATGCCTACTCATCCGGCGCCGGCATTTAAATTCGGTGCATATGCTAATAATAAATTGCAAATGGATTTGCAAGACTACTTTACCTGCGCGATGAATTTAGCGGGGAACCCTGCAATTTCAATTCCGTGTGGTATGAGTAAAGATGGTTTGCCAATTGGTATGCAGTTAGTGGGTCCGCATCTTTCAGAGAGTTTGTTATTTCAAGCTGCTCATGCTTATCAAGAAAAAACTGAATGGCATGAGATGCACCCGCAAGGATTCTAAAAAAAGTAGGCTCGCGAGCAATTCGCGAGCTTTTTTATTGCATTTTTCCTTCTTATTTTTTTATGTTGTTTTTATCATAAAAAGCATCGGGGGAAGGAAATGCGATGGGCAAAATGATAGTAGTATGGATCAGTTTGTTATATGTAGTCCCATTAAGTTGGGCCGTTTCGCATACTCATAATGCTGCTCATGTGAAACAAAAACATCATAAAAAGCAAAAAAAAAATCCATATACTACTATAAGTAAGCATGGAAACTATTGCTTTCCACGCAAAGCATCGCCACGTGAAAATTTTTTGGGTGGTCTGTGGCGCGATGTATTTAATCTGAATAAATATGCATTATTTAGTGTTGATTCCTATAAAGTGGTGACGACTGCCTTTCCTTTATATGTTTTGACGCGCATATTTGATGAAGATTTGCAAAAAAATTTTCACCATGATGGTTGTAAAAGAGATGTTAATCAAGTCCCCGAATGGTGTCGCACCGCATCACAATATGGTATTGGCATTCCTATTGGTGTATTAGGCCTTATGACGATATTTGGTAAAAATGAAGAATTTCGAACAACAGGGCGTGTTTTTTTGATCGGTATGCCATTTGTCATTTGGGGTAAAGATCTCATTAAGAAGTTTCGTTTTGATGCAAATAGGCGCCCATGGTGTGATCGTTTTCCATGCAAAGAGCGTGCATTAGGTGGATTTCCGTCAGGGCACATGGCTGAAGTTTCTTTTATGACGGTCTTGTATGGTTTGCGTTTTGGTGTTAAAGCTGCAGTACCATTGGGTATTTTCTCCACCTTTTTGGGTGCGACATTCTTAAATTGTAATCGTCACTATGTTTCTCAATTGGTTGCCGGCGTAGGATTGGGTACTTTATTTGCATTTGCAGCAGATAAAACAATTGATTTACGCTTAGAGAAAAAATATAAAGAGCATTTTTCTTGTGGTTTTGACACTGATATGCAGGGTTCTCCTGCATTAAAAGTTGCCTATAGTTTTTAGTCATTTTCGGGTATGCTAATACTATTAATGTTTTTTAAAGAAATAATTGCAATTAGAGTATAAGTGCTGTTATTATGAAAAAAGCGTATAAAGGATGAAAAATGATTAAAAAACTGTTATGTATTGTATTGTTTGGGCATATTTCATTATGTATGCATGCTGCTGATTTAAAACAAATTGAATCAAAAAATATATCATCATTAGATAAATCATCGTTTTTTCAGCTTTTGATTGGAAATAAAGCATCAGGTGCAATAGAAGTCTATACAAAGCGAGTCGATCCGTTACAAAGTGTCTATCCTGTAACTCAAGAAATGATAGCTCCTTTTCAAATGAAAAGTGTTAATTTTGATTGTCCTTATATAATAGTGACTTTTCCAGATCGTAAGCAGATGGCAGAAATAAATATTCCGGTTGAGATCAAAGATATTTATGAAGCTAATCAAAATGGCAAAATTTTAATGACAGCAGAGTTTGATGGTGATGCTGTTAAATGTGTATTTGCTTTATTTATTAATAATAAATTACAATTTTCGATAGACTCATTTTCTGAGCAAATACAACAAATGCTTTCACCTGAAGATGTAAAAGTACGTATTATTGAACGATGCAAAAAATATTTGCCGGCAGGAACTGTGGGCACTCATTATTTATCACAAAGAAAATATTTAAGACGCAGTGATGGAATTATTCCAAGTCAAAGAAAAATTTTAAGTAAAAGTAGATAGGAGCAGTTATGATATTAAGTACTGTTATTTGGCCAATAGTTGCAGCATTATGGGGTGCATTTGATTTTGTGCATGTTGATTCATTACAACAAGTGCATGCAGTTAATCCAACACAAAAAACTTTTATTGAACGATATGTAAAAGATCGATCAACGTTAGATATGTTCAATAAAGATGAATTGAGAACCTGGGTTTCTGATAATGCAGATTATTTAAATAATATTTTAAAGCAGGAAGGTTTTTCCATTCAGTTGGAGCAATTTTCAGCTCAAACATTTGGTGTGGTATCTATTTTAGATATTTTAGTGCATTGGTTACATGAAGGTCAAAAAACAACGATTATAAAAAATGATACAACCTATGATGCATTTGAACTCAAAAAAGGTATCAATTTTTATAATTTAGATGATTACGCTCATCCGGTTATTGCGATACAAACAAAAAATGAAGATACCGTCTGGGTTACCGTTGCGGATCAAAAATTAACTGAGTTTGAACTTTTTGATAAAGTCGTATCATTGCGTAACATGCAAAAAAAACAGCTTTTTGATTTTGGTTCTGCGGTGATTCCGATGATTAATTATGATCAAAGCTTTCAACTTAATTGGTTATTGAATCTTGATATCAAAGGTTGGTTTATTTCTCAAGCATTACAGCAAACAAAGTTCAAAATGAATGAAAAAGGCGCACACGTTAAAAGCGCAGTGGCTATTGCGGTAACTCGCTCAATGCCTATGCCATTAGAGCGATTAGTTATTGATAAACCATTTTACGTTTGGATTGAGCGTAAAGGACTGCCGTACCCTATATTTACCGGGTATATGGATGAGCAATTTTGGCAAAATCCAGGAAATCTCGGTTTGTGATAGTTTGAGCTCAACATGATTTAATTCCTGTGTTATACTGTTCCTATTGGGCAATTCGCTCGATATATACTTGTTTATTCTAGGTATTATAGTTTTGCGTAAGGAACGTATAGCAATGCAATCGACAGATAAATCATCTTTTTGGCAAGAACGAATCACTATTGGAAATCTCTCATTTCCCCGTTTTATGGGTGGTCCACTTGATGGCATCACCGATGCGCCATTTCGTAAATTGGTGCGTGAATTTTCAAAAGATGAGCTGTTATATACCGAAATGCGTCATGTAGCTTGTGTTGCAAATGATAAAGGGGCAAAACGTTCACTGAAATTTGAGCAGCTTGAGCGCCCACTCAATTATCAAGTTGCAGCTAATTTTGATACTTATATTGAAAAGGCATGTGATAAGATTATTGAAAAAGGAGTTGATATTATTGATTTGAATATTGGCTGTCCTGCGCGTAATGTTATCAGTTCCGGTTCAGGTTCTGCATTGATGGCAGATCTACCTCGACTCAAAAAAGTTCTTACCTGTTTTCGTAAAAAATTATCTATTCCTTTTACGGTTAAAATTCGTGCCGGTTTTAAAGAATGCAATGCGATTGAAGTTGCAAAACTAGCACAAGATTGTGGTGTTGATGCATTGGCGATTCATCCTCGTTTGCAAACCCAACGATTTAATGGACGTCCAGATATGGCGTTGGCCGCGCAAGTTAAACAAGCGTTGCAAATTCCGGTCTTTTTTTCCGGTGGTGTCATTAATTTTAAAATTGCAAAGATGGTTCATGAACAAACCGGTGTTGATGGTTTTTTAATTGGTCGTGGCATTTGGGCACGTCCATGGAAACTGCAAGAAATGGCAGCACATGCAGCAGGCAAACCGTATATCATTGATAATGCATTTATACTTTCATGTGCATTGAAACATTTTGATTATATGCTTGAACATTACGGATCTCATGCGCTATATATATTCAGAAAGCACGTACCATTTTATGTTCGTGGTATTCCTGAAGCGAGTGATCTGCGCAAAGTGTTAATGGTCTGTTCCGATGAGCATGAGATGCGAGAAGGGCTACGTAAAGCACTAAAATAATTGGATAATCATGTTGTTGAATAAAAAGGTGAGTGTAATAGGGTTAATTTCTATCCTGTTTTTCTGTGCTTTTTTTCTGCCAACAGATACTGTTTTATCTTATATAAGTTATCCATGTATAAAAATACAACAATATATTATTGATCCTATCAAACGGCATAATGCAGATAATCACATTGATAGTGATACATTGCAAAATAGGTATGATACTTTGATGCAAAGATATCTACAACTGCAGGCAACGTATGATTTTAATCAAGATGTGCAAGAACTTATAACATTCAAAAAAAGATATGATACCAAAACGCATCAGATTACGCAGATATTACAACGTCATTTAGGTGATGATGAACAGTATGTTTTGCTGGATAAAGGCGCTCGTGATGGTGTTAACGTTGACATGATAGTTGTGTTCAAAGATATGTTGGTGGGTAAAATTACTAAACTATATCCTTTATATTGCAAATGTATGCTTATTACCGACAGACGTTGTAAAGTTGCCGGTTGTTGTGCACAAACAAAGGCATGTGGTGTAATGCAGGGAACAAATAGTAACTTGTTACAATTGTTACATGTGAGTCATTTGCATGATATCAAACAGGATGATGTTATTATTTCCAGTGGACATGGCACCATTTTTCCACGCGGTTTTGGGTTAGCTCGGGTGAGTAATTATATAAAAAAAAATATTACTTACGAAATAAACTGTCATCCATTGGTGGATTTTTCACAGATTACTTATTGCTCTATTATTGTAAATATAGAATAATACGTGTGTTAATACATATTTATTAAATATATAAAAAGGGATCTGTGTGAAATTAATTAACTCTTTATTTTTATTATGTATATCAACTTCTTTTGTTGTTGCGCTTGATAATCAACATTATATGTCGATATATTTTCAATTTGGTCAAAGCGAGTTTGATAGTGACATTTTGTTTAGGCATGATGATGTTGTCAGTAGTTTTGTAGAAACTGCTGCAGTATTAAAAAGTGATTCAGATCTTGTAACTGTTTATAGAAGTATGCATAAAAAAACGCTTGCGGAGTTATTGCAAGATCAGTCGGTTCTTGCTCAAGCAAAAGTTTGTTTTGCAAAAATAGAAAAAAATGAACAAGTGATACAAGCATTTAATAATGCTTCACGTGAAACACAAGAGATCATACGAGTTCAAAAATGGAAAATGTTCAGGAAAATGGCTCAGCAACAATTAAAATTACATCAAAGAAATGAAATTCCGGGTATTAAGTTTTCTGCCAAATCAGATGTTTCTTTAATGTTAAAAGATTTTTTAAAAGACAATGAAGATCTGCAGTTATCTGATACACAAAAAACGATATATCAGGCGCATATGCTTATACTTTATGCATTAGAGCAACTTTATCGCAATTGTGCTGCAGGAATAAGTTCTTAGTGAATAGACCTTATTTTTATATTCTATCTGAAAATGTTGTCTCATAGACTTTTTTTGTATTTTTGTTATGTTAAATATTAGGCATGATCTTATTTTTAAAAAGTTTATATGGAGGTGACGATGTCACTAAAAAATATACTGTTAACCTTGATAATATTTTCTTTTTTTTCAAATAATTGTGCACCTCATGTGCATTGCGATTCAGATATACAAAAAATAAATGATTATTCTCGTCTTAATCAAACCAAAATAGATCAATTGGTTATGCCAGAGAGTTATGCAGAATTACAAACTATTATACAGTATGCTCAAGCACATAATCTTAAAGTTTCGATTGCCGGAAGTCGTCATAGTCAAGGTGGGCATGCATTTTTTACTCAGGCCATTGTTATTGATTCCCAGATTCAACTCTGAAGTGCATAATTTAAGATAATAAAAAAGGCCAAGTGA
>JBBDMI010000014.1 GCA_040878395.1 Candidatus Dependentiae bacterium
TTACAGGATACTGGCTTTGATTTAAATTATGCACTTCAATATTGAATGTGCGTACTAAAAAAACTCTCTCTTTATTAAAAAACAAAGAACTTACGAATGCTACTTTAAAAAAAAATGACATTCCCACAAGTGATGGCGAAAACCGCTCCTTTTTTTCTGCTCTTGCCTTTGTACAACAGGTCAGTTTTCCACTCGTGATAAAACCGACATATGGTACACTCAGCCAAGGTGCACATTTCCCTATCAACTCTTGGCCACATTTTGTATATGCATTTTTTGCCTCCAAAAGATATGGATGGCACACCATGGTGGAAAAATATTATAGCGGCAAAAGTTACCGTATTGTAGTTACTCAAGATAACATGCTTGCAGCGGCACACAGGCTCCCTGCCAATGTAATAGGAAACGGTAAAGATACAATTAAACAGTTAATACAACAAAAAAATAAAGACCCTAGACGCAAACCAAAAGAAATTCAAAATACGACATTGCACCATGTGATAATCGATAATAACACCACGCGCATGTTACGCCAACAAAACAAAACATTACATTCTATACCCGCACAAGACGAACAAATTTTTCTTGAACAAAAACTACTCCTTTCCCGCGGAGGTGATGTCATTGATATTACTGATCAAGTTCACCCAAAAAATAAAGCGATGTTCATCAGAACAGCAACTGTTTTAGGCGCAAACTTGGCTGGCATCGACTGCATTATGACAGACATATCTCAACCATGGAACGAACAAGAGACCGGCATCATCGACGTAAATGGGAAACCATATATTGATATGCATCATTTTCCCTCTCAAGGAATTACTCGTAATATTGCAAAATCTATAGTATCTCTGCTTGATGATATCCCCTCAGGAATATATCTATAAAGGGTTTTCCTCATTATAAAAAAATAAATGAACAAAATCCTTTATTCTGGGTAAAAAGCACGCAACTTTTAAACATAATCTATTATTACGTAATGCTTTATGATAATCTTGAAACTGTATAAATATACATAAAAGAAAAATCCAAAAATAGGTTACATCATGCAAAAAAGATATAGTGACATAGAAATAATAGCTTGGACTAGGCGTCGAGAAGGCAGTCGCATACATACATCTGCTGCACTTAGCGAAATTGAGTATATACTCAGCCTATTGTCATTAGATAGTGATCTGATCAATCAAGGCGATGCTGAAAATGCCACACCATTACATTATGCATGCGCAGTCGGCAGCCTGGACACTGTTATATCTTTAATTCAGCATGGCGCCAATATAAACGCAACAAACTTTCATGACGAAACACCATTGCTTTGGGCACTTCTGGAATCTGATATCAAAAAAAGACACGGCAAAATTACATATTTAATTAAAGCCGGTGCGGATATCAACAAAGCAAATGTCGAAGGCGAAACTATAGCACATCAAGCATTTCGCGATCCAATACTATTACTGCACCTTCTACAACATGCAGCTAATCCAAATGCAAAGAATATCTTCGATTGGACACCACTCCATTATGCAATGCTATTTGAAGACTCTATCGAAAGCGCAAAACACCTTATTGATCATAATGCGAATATTAATAGCCCGGACGATGAAGGCTTTACGCCATTACATTTAGCAGCGAAATATAACAATATAGATGCTATCAAATTACTCATCTCATCAGGTGCTGACCTGACCATACAAAATAAATATGGACAAACAGCCTATGATCTTGCTTGTAGCTTGGAATTAGATAATAAAATTTTGGACAGATTAAAGTAATATGAATTCGACCTAAAACAGCACAAACACATTTAAATAAACAAACTTTTTTGGCCAAGTATTCCTCAGCCTGTCCTTTGTAGTTCTTTAGTCCGGTATAACTTTATGTAACGATGGATTAACGAAACAGGAAGACCACACCGATCACCGCTGGATCCTCTGCGCCTGTCCGCCATAGCCTTGGCGTCGGCTGGGAGGATGCCAAAATGGGCAAATTGCTTTGTTCTTTGCACCTGGATTATTACATTTTATTTAAGAATTTTTTGAACATACTTAGTGACAAAAATAACGTCTTTTACAATACACAAAGAACTATTCAGATCGAACTCATGTTAAAATAAAACTACTCAACTGTCACTGATTTTGCTAAATTACGTGGTTTGTCAATTTCACAACCTAACACTTTTGCAACTTCATATGTAAAGTACTGCATTAAACCACTCATGGCCAATGGCTCAAGCATCGGTTTTACACGCGGCAATACAAATGCAGTTTCAGCTAAATCATAGAGCTCATCTTGGCCTTCAAACGCAAATACCACAATATGCCCACCTCGAGCTTTTGCCTCTTGTGTATTTGCAACCAATTTTTGATAGATTATTGGATCTTGTACTGAAAAAACAAATACCGGCGTTTGCTCATCGATCAAAGCAAGTGGCCCGTGCTTTAATTCACCTGCCGGATAACATTGAGCAAAATTATAAGAAATCTCTTTTAGTTTAAGCGCAGCCTCCATCGCAAATGGATAACTGATATTACGCCCTAAAAAGATACTTTTACTAAATTGTGCATATTTTGGTGCTAATATTTTTTGTATCACACGTTTATAATTTTCAATACCATTTTCTAACACCTCACCAATAACCAATAAATCTTGCTCTGCAGCCTTAAGCCCTTGTTCATCAATAAGTTTTTTTTCAAATGCAATGCGATGCGCCAACCAATATAATGCAGTCAATTGCGTTGAAAACGCTTTGGTAGAAGCGACTGCAACCTCTTGACCCGCTTGCGTTAAAAGAAATCCATCAGCTTCGCGAACCATAGTGCTTGACGCAACATTAGTTATTGCCAATGTTGGCACATTAAATACTTGCACCATACGTAATGCTTCCAAAGTATCAGCAGTTTCACCTGATTGAGAAATAGCAATCTGCATAGTATGCTTCTCTTTGAAAAAGTGCATATAACGCATTTCAGATGCAAGGTAAACTTTGGTAGGCACATTGCATAATGTTTCAAAAAAGAACTGTGCAATACGAGCTGCATGCCATGAAGTCCCACAGCCAACCATTGAAATGCTTTCTAACTGTTGAATCTGTTCTGCTGAAATATCAATGTGGTTCCATAAATCAGCACTCCTTGAAGATAAAAAATCGACAGTATCATGGATTGCTTTTTTTTGTTCGTAAATCTCTTTGAGCATATAATGCTCATGACCATTTTTTTGATGTGCTTGCCAATCTGAAGTAATATCTTGCATAAGAAGTGGCTTTGGATTGCCCAAAAAATCGTACAGTTCAATCATATCAGACTTCACTATGGCAAAGTGCTCATCAGGAATAAATAAAACTTTTTTTGTTTTATCTGCAAATGCTATAATATCTGATGCAATAAACATTTGACCATCACCAACACCCACACACAATGGTGAACGTTTACGCACCAACAACATTTGATCCGGTTTTGACTGTAAAATTGAAATAAACGCATAAGCGCCATTCAACTGCTTTACCAAATCAACAATTGCAGCTTTAAATGTATTATGCGTTAAAAGGAGAGACTCTAATAGATGAGCAATAATTTCAGTATCAGTTTCTGAATGAAATATATGACCGGTATTTACTAACTGTTGCTTAAGCTCATGATGATTTTCAATAATACCATTATGCACAATTGAAACGGTCTTATTGCAATCAAATTGAGGATGCGCATTTGTTGCTGTAGACTTGCCGTGCGTCGACCAACGAGTATGTCCAATGCCAATAAAACCATCAATTGGAGACAGTTCACATTTTTGCACTAAGTTACTCAAACGCCCTTCTGCCTTACAATACAACAGTCTATGATCATCCGGATGCAAACAAGCAAAACCTGCTGAATCATATCCACGATACTCAAGACGAGAAAGACCTTCAAAAATAAACTCACGGCTATAGTTTTTGCCTACATACCCAACAACACTACACATCCTTTTGCTTCCTGTACTAATGCTCTCTGATACAACTTTAAACTACCCTAACATACCAGAAATGATATGTATGTGAAATTTAACGTTTAACGAATTGGAATTTACGACGTGCGCCAGGTTGCCCAGGTTTTTTACGCTCTTTAAGACGTGAATCTACAGTTAGTAAACCATGTTTTCTTAAAAGCACACGTAATTCTTCATTTTGTTGAACAAACGCACGAGAAATAGCTAATTGAATAGCGCCTGCTTGAGAATGAGTTCCACCACCTTTAACAGTGATTTGAACATCATATTTGTCACCTTGTGGGATAACTTTTAGAGGAGTTGCGGCTTCAAGGCGAGCGATATCTGTTTCGAAATACTCTTTGTAATCACGACTGTTAACCAAAATATTACCTTTACCACGACGTAACCATGCACGTGCAACAGATGATTTACGACGCCCTACACCGTGAGCTAAAGGAGCTCCAGATTTTGCTTTTGCTTGAATCTTTGCCATAATATTTTGAAAACCTTATACAATTTGAAACATTTTTTATCCACAATATACGATTATTATAATTGATTGGATGAAAATGTCAATGTAACCTCTCGTTAACTTATGGCATAAAAAAAGAGCTTTGCAATTCGTGCAAAACCCTTTAAATCAACTAAATTTTGATATTATCTTGATGGCGTAAAATTAAATATAGGTATTCCTGCACTTTCAAATCCTTCACGAGCAAGCCCACAAGCAGCAACCGCTGCTACAAATTCACGCAATCTCAATTCTTGAGCGCCAGTTGCACATTGCTTTAGACCTAAATAAACGGTACCTAAAGCAGCTCCGGAACCCAATATATTTTTAATCATTTTGTCATCTGCGCCACCTGCATATGCAAGCATCGCTGTACACAACGTTGAAGCGGCAACATTTTGAAAATCTTCTGCAAAAGAGGCTCTTTGACGACGACCATTTTGCCAGTCATTATATGAATTTCTTATTCGTTCCAAGGCCCATCCGCCACCAACAAGTACACAAATTCCTTTTGCCAACATTGGCACCAAATCAGCCGGGTCATTATTGCGTGCTTGCACATTACTGCTCATTAATCCCATCAAGCACAAACTCAACAATAATTGCTTTTTCATCATAAAAAACCTTTGATGTAAATAAATGAAATATTAAAAACCTACTGTGCAGAAGTATACTCTGTTTTATATGAAAAATAAAAAGGATGCCCAAAATTAAAGACCATGAATATTATTGCTCTAAATCATTTTGTTCTTCAAATGCCTCTTGACACAACAGACAACGAGTTGCATTAGGATAATATTTCAGACGTTTATCAGAAATTGCCTTACCACAGTCAACACACACACCATAGCTGCCCTCATTAATCATTTCCAACGCTTGTATCACACGTTTATATTCAACATTCTTATTATCATGCAATGAAGCCTTTAAACTCTCCATAGTTGAAGCAAGTGCTTCATCAGCACTATCTTGCACTTGGTCATCAGAAAATTTTTCTTGATAAGAGCCGATCATTTCCTCTTCTAATTCAAACTTTCTTGCTTCGAGATTTTTTCTTATTTTCTCTAGCTTTTTTTTTGATAATGCTTCTTGTGACATACTCTTACCTTTTCTTTTTAAAAAATTGCTTTAATAATTTTGCTGATTCTTCATGCATAACTCCCGGAATAATCTCCACAGTGTCATACTTGTATACCGAATCAATTCCTTGTTTGTCAAGCTGATATCCAAACACCGGTGAATCCGCACCGTAAACGACTCTTGCTAATCGATGCAATAAAATTGCATACATACACATCGCACACGGCTCAAGCGTTACATAAATCCAACAATTTAATAATCGCCAATCTCCTAACTTCTTGCCCGCTTTTTTTAACGCTAACAATTCTGCATGTGCGCATTGCGTATCTTTTTGTTCAACTTTATTATATGCACGCGCAACAACAGTTCCATCACAAACAATAACCGATCCAACCGGCACTTCATCTTGATCAAATGCTTTTTTCGCTTGTTTCAATGCCTCTTTCATATATCTTATATCGATCATTTTTTGAGTATTTGCACCTGTCATCATTTGTTCCTTGCTGAATCTGACTCATCAAACTTTATATATCGAACTGAGCAGAGTAGAAAAAATACGGTTTTTTGTCTATACTCGAGTATAATATATTAAAGATGGTTGCAATAGCCATCTACCTATATTACGGTATTATAAGTTTGTACTTATCAAAGAACATGTAAAAAATTTTTTTAGCCTGCCAGGAGATCTACATGGCACAGCCCGACGATAAAAAAATAAATGAATACAAGGCGAAATCGATTCGCGTCATGGAAGGGTTAGAGGCGGTTCGTAAACGTCCTGCAATGTATATCGGGTCGACCGGTCCGCAAGGTTTACATCATTTAGTATATGAAGTTGTAGACAACTCTGTCGATGAAGCACTTGCCGGTCATTGCGAAAACATTTTTGTTATGTTGCATAATGATGGCTCAGTAACAGTAAAAGATGACGGACGTGGTATCCCGACAGATATTCATCCAACTGAAAAAATTTCAGCCGCTGAAGTTGTACTCACCAAGTTACACGCCGGTGGTAAAT
This sequence comes from Candidatus Dependentiae bacterium, assembly GCA_040878395.1. Classification (NCBI taxonomy): domain Bacteria; species Candidatus Babelota bacterium. Next base: position 6,576 of record JBBDMI010000014.1, read on the forward strand.
TTGATAAAGATAGCTACAAATATTCCGGTGGATTGCATGGTGTAGGTATTTCAGTAGTAAATGCCCTATCGAAAAGGCTAGATTTAACCATTTTTCAAGATGGCAAAATATATCAACAATCATTCAAACGTGGCAAACCGCAAGGACCTCTAAAAGTGACCGGCACAACTGATAAGCGCGGCACCGAAATCCGCTTTTGGCCGGACGAAGAAATCTTTAGAGAAACAACTGAATTCAGCTTTGATACCTTATCAGCTCGCTTACGTGAATTAGCATTCTTAAATAAAAATCTGCGCATTGTTATTGAAGATGAATCCAACAATAAAAAACATGATTTCTATTTTGAAGGCGGTATTGTTTCATTCGTTGAACACATTAATAAGAAGAAAATCCCACTCTTTAAAGATGTAATCTTTATAAGTGGTGAAGACGACAAATACCTTCTTGAAATTGCAATACAATATAACGATGGTTATAGTGAAAACCTCCAATCATTTGTAAACAACATCAACACCGTTGAGGGCGGTACCCATGTTGCCGGATTTAAATCTGCACTTACAAAAGTAAGCAACAAACGCGCACAAGCATTAAACGTTCTCAAAAAAGGTGAAACCTTCTCTAGTGATGACACCCGTGAAGGCTTAGTCGGTGTTATTAACATTAAAGTTCCTGAACCTCAATTTGAAGGCCAAACAAAAACAAAACTGGGCAACAGTGAAGTTAAAGGCTTAGTTGACTCATGGGCATTTCAAGCACTCGATACTTATTTTGAAGAAAATCCTGCTGTAGCAAAAAAGATTTTCCAAAAAGCTGAAGTTGCAAAACGTGCACGTGAAGCTGCAAAAAAAGCACGAGAAATAACCAGACGTAAAACCGCACTTGAATCTTCAATATTGCCTGGTAAATTAGCCGACTGTTCTGATGAAAACCCGGCAAATACTGAACTATTCATAGTTGAGGGTGATTCTGCGGGTGGTTCAGCAAAAATGGCACGTGACAGACACACACAAGCAATTTTACCTTTACGCGGTAAAATCATTAACGTTGAAAAAGCTCGTATTGATCGTGCATTGTCAAACGAAGAGATAAAAGCAATTATTGCTGCCGTTGGCGCAAGTATGGGTAAAGATTTTGATGTAGAAAAAGCTCGCTATCATAAAATTATTTTAATGACCGATGCTGATGTTGACGGATCACACATTCGCACATTACTACTGACCTTCTTTTTCCGCTATATGAAACCGCTTATCGAACATGGTTATTTGTATATTGCACAACCACCTTTATATAAAGTTAAGATCGGCAAAAAGCAACAATATCTCAAAGATGAAAAAGCATTTACTGCATTTCTCTTTGATTGGCTAAAAGAACAATCAACACTATCAATTGGCAAAACAACACTTACTGATGATGCATGGCATACATTACTTGATAACATTACTGCTTACAGTGATCAACTGCAAAAAACCGGCGCTCATTTCCGTGTAAGCTCAAAACATGCTCATAAATTAGTTTGGTGTATGTATCAACACAAATGGGAGCCACAAGACACCATTGAAAAACTTCTTGAAATCTTGCGCAGCTGTTTTGTCGACAATGCAATCAGCATAGAACAACAAGAAAGTTTAACGCCTGAAAATGAAACTCTACAAGAAACATTTGTGATCTTCAGACATCAAGGGCGCCAATGGAAAGTGGAACTTGACTTCTTCTCATCCCCTGAGCTGAAGACTCTAGTTGATCTTTTTGAGCCCCTTCTTGAAATCCAAACTAAACCATGGCAATTAAGCGTTGTTGGCAAAGAACGTACAGCTGAAGGCACCGGCTATAATGCATTGATGCAATCAATCAATACTATTGCAAAACCATACATGAGCATTCAACGATACAAAGGTCTTGGTGAAATGAACCCTGATCAATTGTGGGAAACTGCAATGGATAGAAAATCACGTGAACTTCTTAGGGTTAAAATTGAAGATGCCATAGAAGCTGATTCTTGGTTCACCACATTGATGGGTGATGACGTTAAGGGTCGTAAGCATTACATCGAAGAATATGGCCAATTTGCTAAAAACTTGGACGTATAGCACAAAAGAAATAGTTAGAAATACTATCAAGAAATATCATTTTAGTGCGCCAATTAATTTGGCACACTAAAATGATCAAAAATAAAAAAAGTGAATTTTATTCAACAATGCATGAATTCTATCTAAGATTTTTTTTTAAAATAACAACTTAAGAGCTTATCTGAGAAACATTAGTTCCTTTGATCAAATTCACCTTAAAATAGCCTATCGTACAAAGTGTATAAAAACATCAAAATATGACACCTCTTTTAGTTTTTTATATATTGCTATATCCTAACAAAAACTAAAACTATCGAGGTCTATATGAAAAAACTATTAATACCTATATTCATGCAATTACCATTACTGGCAATCCCACCGCTAGCTCCCGCACTCTATGTTCCTGCAATTGTCTCCACTCATGCACAAGTCATGCCGCATACATTAACTATGGATGAAGAACAACCAAAATATCCTTCTTTAAAGGATATGAAAAATCGGTGTGTTCAATGCAACAATCATCCCCTCACACAAAAATGTAAAGAAGCTGCACCACTTTGTGCTGTAATGCTTGCCGGTTCTTGCTGCATTATGCTTTGTACAACCATAACACCAATTGCCTGTATCGAATGCATCAAGCACACCGGCTTTGGCCTCACTTTATAAATTCATATACCATTAAATACTTGCTTCACTTCTTTTTAAGATGCTACATACAAAATAAATCTTAAAAAAAAGGAAGCCCAATGCTCAAAAAAATTATCTCCGTCAATGTAAACAAATCACCACTTGATCAACCCACTCCATTACACAATCGTTGGCATCCGGATATCCCTGCTGTTGCACATGTAAAACCGGGCGATGCATTCCGCATTGAATGTTTAGACTGGACTGGAGGACAAATAAAAGATAATGATTGTGCAAATGACATTCGCGATGTTGAGCTGGATCAAGTTCATTATTTAAGCGGTCCTATTGCAGTTGAAGGCGCTGAACCCGGAGATCTACTAGTTGTTGATATTTTAAACATTGGACCTCTTTATGAATCTCAATGGGGCTTTACCGGCATCTTTTCAAAAAATAATGGGGGTGGTTTTTTAACTGACTATTATCCAGATGCAGGCAAAGCAATTTGGGATCTTGAAGGTATTTATGCAACCTCACGTCACATACCTGATGTACGTTTTGCAGGAATCATTCATCCGGGTTTAATTGGCACTGCACCCTCACACGAATTATTAAAAGAATGGAATCATCGTGAAAATATATTGGTATCAACCAATCCTGATCGCATACCCCCTCTTGCATGCTTACCAAACTCAAATGCAGCGTTATGTGGTCAATTGACAGGGGATAAATTATTAGAGGTTGCTGAGACTGGCGCACGAACTGTGCCTGGACGTGAAAATGGTGGAAACTGTGATATTAAAAATCTAACGCGAGGATCCCGCGCATTTTTTCCTGTCTTTATTGATGGTGCAAACTTATCAATGGGTGATATCCATTTTAGCCAAGGTGATGGTGAAATCACTTTTTGTGGTGCAATCGAAATGGCTGGATGGATTGAAATAAAAGTTGATCTGATTAAAAATGGCGTTTCAAAATACGATATAAAAAATCCAATTTTCTTAAGCAGCCCGCTTGAACCTCACTATACTGAATATATTACCTTTGAAGGTATTTCAGTTGACGCACAAGGAAAACAACATTACCTCAATGCGCATATTGCATACCAAAATGCATGCCTCAATGCGATTGCATATCTCAAAAAATTCGGATATACCGGCGAACAAGCTTATATGATTTTGAGCACGGCACCGGTTGAAGGTCGCATAAGCGGTGTTGTTGATATACCAAATGCAATATGCACCATATATATTCCAACCTCTATTTTTAATATGGATATACGCCCAAATCATGACGGACCTATAAAAAACGATCGCGGACAGATTGCACTATGCTCATAAACTCATTTGAGAGAACTTATCAAAGCTCTCTCACTATTCATTTCTTTATCAATTTTATATATACTGATATCTATGTTTAAAAAAATTAATACGTTTGTAACCAAACACCAACTGTTCAAAAAAGATCAAACAGTCATCGTTGGACTGTCTGGTGGTCCGGACTCATTGTTTTTACTGCACTATCTGGTTACAATAAAAAACAGTTACAACTTAAAGCTTATCGCAGTTCACCTTGACCACGAATGGCGTAAAAATTCAAATCAGGATGTTATATTTTGTAAAAAAATATGCGCCGAGTTCAAAGTGCCATTTACAAGCAAAAAACTGTCTGAACTTTCCATCCACATTAAACCAAGTGGTTCAAAAGAACAGGATGCCAGAAAAGCACGGCGTTACTTTTTTGAGCAAATAGCAAAAGAACATGATGCTGATGCAATTGCCCTTGCACAACACAAAGATGATCAAGAAGAAACATTTTTTATTCGTCTTTTACGCGGCGCAAGCTTAACCGGTTTATGCGGTATGTGGCCAAAAAAAGGTTTGTATATTCGCCCCTTATTAACAACTTCAAAAAAAGAAATCGTTACGTGGCTTAATAAACATCACATTAATTATCTCATTGACCCTACCAATATAAGCGACGATTTTTTACGCAATCGCATTCGTAATAAACTTATTCCCACTATTAATGAGATTGATCCTCGTTTTTCCGGTACATTAGCAAAGACCATGCAACGATTACAACAAACAGAAAACTTTCTGAAAAGACTCACTATACAAACATTTGATCATATCGCACAGCTTGATGAAAAGAAAATTTATATCATCAATAAAAAGGATTTTTTAATGCTTGATCCAATACTACAGTATCGCATATTGGTACATTGGCTTACAAAAGAAAAAGTACCATTTCCGATAACACAAGGGTTTCTTGATGAAATTATTCGCTTTCTTAAGCAACCTGAAAACAAAATCCATACGATTGCCCAAGATTGGCATATAGTTAAAAAACAGAACATATTTTATATTCAAACATAAAGATCTTATTCATGCAAAAACAGATAATTATTTTACTTACTTGCTTACATATTGGCATCATGCAAAGCGCTGCCCAAGGCATATCTCCTGTAACTACGCAATCGCGCCACATAAGATTTGTTGATGATTTTCATTTTCATGCGCTCCCCAACGGTTGCTATGCAAATACCTTAAAAGAAGGGCCTTACTTTAATGAAAACATTCCTGCAATAAAACATTTGCATACTGCTCTTAATATTTTATATTCGCACGCTCAATCAAACAAAGTGACTCTATCACAGAAAGAATCTTATCTAGGTGTTTGCAGCATGATTAGGCAAATAAGCAGTAAAGTTCCCTCAACTGCACCTGAATTACTGAAACAACTGCATGCATATCAACCTGTTATTACACATTTTAAAGCTCATACACCCTTGAATAAATCTCGTGCTTTCGCTATCACCGAAACATGGCGCGGTTTATTCCGTACGTGCACTACATGTGATATTAATTTACCCGAATTTACAAGGCAAATGCGTGAAGCACTCAACTCATTAAAACAAGATTTCGATAAAAAAAAATCTTTAGGTGAAAAACGTAAACGAGAATAAAGAAGCTTCTGCGTTTAAACCAAAATTTAAGCTCCTAATCTATCCCAACTTATGCTATACATATAAAATATAACAAAAAGATTACATCTATAATCATCAACTTGTTAGACTAAAAAAGGATATAAAAAAAGGATGACTTATGGAGCAATATCGCATTTCAAAAGGATGCACACTCACGGTGCTACTCATATCACTTTTATTGCATTTCGCCCTTGTCATGCTTATTTTATGGCAAAGCATTTCCCAATGGCAAAAACCAACTTTCATGATGCAACATGAAATCGATGATGAAACTTATATTGCCCAACAACTACTTTCTTCAGGACAACAACAACCGGCAACGGTTCTTTTTCAAGATGAAGCACCATCAGGAAATGAAACCACTCAAAAAGATGAAGTCATTGAAGAAGAAGAATCTGAGCAAATAGAACAACTATTTGAAGAAAAAACCAAAACGCCGGCAGAACTGCAACCGGACCTGCAAACTGAAGCCACAACTCAAACAACCATAGTTCCTGAACCGGCTCCGACACAAATGAATGCTGAAAAACCACAAGAAATACAAAAACCTCGAACAAAGAAAAAGAAAATAAAACATAAACGTACAAATAATAAACAGCCAATTACTATGGCAGATGTTTCACGCGGATTTATAAAAAGTTTTGCCCAAGAGGCCGGACACAATAACGCATCACGTGATATGAAGCAACTTTCTCTACAGGTATACACAACCAAAGTATGGAACTTAATAAAAACTGCATTCTTAGCCGGTGATAGCAATTTACATTTACCTGAAGCAGTAAGCACTCACACACAATTAACATTAACTATTGATCGATCAGGAAAACTTATCGACATCGGTTTAGACTATCCAAAACATATAACTGCTTTGCGTAACATTGAGCGTTTATTAATTACACGCGCACAACAAGCCGGACTATTTCCACCACTACCTGCAAATGTCAAAGGTGCAAGTAAAACATTCAGTTTCCCTCTTTTCATTCAAGGACAACCCGGATTTCATTCATACTCATTAGGTTACCGATAACTATAAAGCATTTTTGCAAAATACCGCAATTATAGTAATCTTATCAACTAATATATACACATACTTTAAACATATCCGAAAGGTATCACTATGCAAAAGCGGTTCACCCTTCTTTTGACACTACTCTTAACTGTGAGTACTTCATACACAGAGCATTACCGCAAGGCTCCTACCTTGACCGGCATTTCCTATCCATCAATTAAACACAACTATGCAAAAATTGATGCCTGGGGCATGGAAACAATTATCGATTTAAAGTCATGTGATCCTGAACTGATTCGTAATGCTGATGCAATTAAGCAGTATGTAAAAGAACTCTGTGAATTAATTGAAATGAAAACTTTTGGTGAAACAATAGTCGTGCATTTTGGCGAAGATGAAAAAGTTGCAGGATATTCTATGATTCAATTAATTGAAACTTCATTGATTTCAGGACACTTTGCAAATATCACAAATAATATTTATATTAACATTTTTAGCTGCAAAGAATATGATCCATATAAAGCAGCAGAATTCACTAAAGAATTTTTCAAAGGAACTGAATATTCCATGAACGTGGTATTGCGCAAATAATGATGTAAAAAAAAGGCGAGTATGGCAAAAGTAGTAATATTGGGTGGTGGACTTGCAGGTATCTCTGCAGCTTACCACCTTGAACAAAATGGATTTCATGATTACGTCCTGTTCGAAAAAGAAGCTGATGTTGGTGGACTATGTGGATCGGTGCAACAAGATGGGTTTACTTTTGATTATACCGGACATTTACTGCACATCAATGATCCGTATTTTGAAAAATTAATTGCCGATGTTATTGGATTTGACCAATTTAATATCATAAATCGTCGCTCTTACATTTATTCACAAGAATGTTACACCAAGTTTCCTTATCAAATTAATTTACGTGGCTTACCCATAAAAACTATATCTGAATGTATTAACGGCTATGTCAAACGGCACAAACATATAAAAAACCCAAAAAACTTTAAAGAGTGGGTACTCAAAAACTTCGGTTCAGGATTTGCCAAACATTTTTTTTGCCCTTATCAACAAAAAATATTTGCATGTGACTTGAAAGAAATCACTGCAAGCTGGACTGGCCGATTCGTCCCTGATACTTCACTTGAGCAGATAATTTCAGGATCTATACAAGATAATGAAAATGAAGCTATTGGCTATAATGCACAATTTTTTTATCCAAAGAAAGGCGGCATTCTATTTTGGGTAAAAAAACTGGCAGATCAATTACAAAATAAAATTATTACCAATGCAAAAGCAACCTCTATTGATATGGTGCATAAGTTTGTTGGCTTTTCAAACGGCCATGTTGAAAGTTATGATACCTTGATAAACACTATGCCACTCGATGACTTTCTGATCATGCAACGTGGCACTATGGCAAATGTTTTAGAATCTGCCGCTGACAATTTACGATGCAATTCGGTAGTAAACTTTAATTTGGGTATCAAGCGGCCAAATCTATCCGATAAACATTGGATTTATTTCCCTGAAAAAGAGTTTCCTTTCTATCGTATTGGCTTTGGTCATAATTTTGCTGATTCTATGGCACCGGAAAATTGCAGCTCATTGTATGGTGAATTTTCCCATTTATACCGAACTGATCGTTGGGTAGAAAAAACATTGGAGCTCGCACTGCAAAAAACAAAAGAGTTTCTACACCTGTCTGATGATGAAATTGCTACTGAAAAAATAATCCCTATTTCACACGCATATGTCATTTATGATCAATGGCGTGAACGCAATTTAGACAAAGTGCATAAAAAGCTTAATGAAAACAAAGTCTATTCTATCGGCCGTTATGGCGCATGGAAATATTGTAGCATGCAAGAAACCTTACTTGATGGAAAAGAAATTGCAGACCAACTACTCAAAACTGCATAGAAATAAAAAATAAAAATCCAAAGGAAACTTCAATATGAAGAAAAAAATATTACTATTCTGCTTCATTGTGATAAACGTTCAAGCACATATTTCATGGAGATCAAACAAAATGCAAAATTTTTATAAAAACAAAGAAGTTTTAGTAACCGGCGGCTGCGGATTTATCGGCTCACATATTGTAGAAGAATTAGTTTCATTAGGTGCACAGGTTACTATACTGGACAATCTATCAACCGGGTTTCTTGAAAACATCGAACATGTAGCTGATAAAGTTACCTTTATTAATGGTTCAATTACCGATAAAAAACTATGCTTGCATGCAACAAGAAACAAATCTCACATTTTTCATTTAGCTGCATTTATTTCAGTACCAAAATCGGTTGAAGAGCCAACACTATGTCACGAAACCAACATTGACGGTACTTTTAACATGTTAGAAGCTGCACGCATAAATGGTGTTAAACGTTTTGTTTTTTCATCATCATCTGCTGTGTATGGTGCACCGACTCATGCTTGCAATGAAGAAAGCCCATGCGAACCAACTTCACCATATGGCTTTTCAAAACTGATCGATGAATATTTATGCAAACAGTTTGTTATCAACTATGACATTGAATGTGTGTGTATGCGCTACTTTAATGTGTATGGCGAACGACAAAATCCAAATGCAGCTTATGCTGCAGTAGTAGCAAAATTTAGAGATTTAATGAAACAAAACAAACCGATCACTATTTTTGGCGATGGCCTGCAAACACGTGATTTCATTCCTGTAGAGCAAGTTACCCAAATAAATCTCTTGCTTGGCATGCTCCCCGCTCACACCATTAAAGGTGAAATTTTCAATGTTGCAACGGGCAAAAGCATCACCGTACTTGAACTGTTTGAAGAATTAAAAACTTCATTCCCGGCGTACAAGCATACTCCTCAATTTGCACCTGCACGCTCAGGAGACATTAAACATAGTATCGCTGATTGCGGCAAATTACAGAAAATACTACAAAAATAATGTAACCACTAAGCATCAAAATCAACATGTTTTTTCAGTTCTTGTACAATCTCATCTTTATTTTTTTTTGACGATGCAACCTCAAAAGCAAGTTTATAAAAATCTTCCTGACTAGGTTGAATCTTAACACGATTATATCTCAAAAATAATATGGCACAGATAATACCGGTACGTTTATTGCCATCTAAAAAAGGATGATTTTTAATAATCCCAAAAAGATAACAAGCTGCCATTTCATATAAGTCTTTGTGTAGATAAACATTATCAAAAAAAACCTGAGGCTGAGATAAAGTTGACTCCAATAATGCTTGTGATCTTATCCCCTTCAATCCCCCAAACCTTAAGATTTGATCGTCATGAATAGCAAGAACCTCTTGAATTGTTAAAAAAATAATACAGTGCATAACTTACTTTGCTAATTTTTCTAAGGCTGGCCCATACTCTTGTACAAGTTCTTCATAAAGCTTTTGCAACTTCTTATCTTTACTGATTTTTTTAGATTCAATTACTGGCTCAATAATGATTTTCTTTCCATCAGTTCCTATTTTTAGCGTTGTCCCTGCAGTAATATTAAGTAATTTTAGAATAGGCTTATCAATTATAAGAGCAAAACTATTACCAAGCTTAGTCAGTTTTTTATTCATTATCCCTTCCTATATAAGTAAATAAACATATTTGTTATAATTATAACAATGTAAGTACGGCATTACAACAGTCCTCCATAATCCGTTAAAATCGTTAACAACTACTCTTATCAATCTATATATCCTTAAAAACTGAATTATTGCCCTACGTTAATACCCATATTTAGCTCTTGTAAATTTTATGTTATACTTTATAAAAAACATATTAAATATACAAATTCAGGACAAAGCACATATCTTATGAGTAAAAATTACTATGAGGTGCTGGGTGTTTCTAAAAACGCTACAGCCGAAGAAATCAAAAAAGCATACCGTAAATTAGCTATGAAACACCATCCGGACCGCAATCCGGATAACAAAGAAGCTGAAGAAAAGTTCAAAGAAGCTGCTTCAGCTTATGAAATATTGTCTGATGAGAAAAAACGTCGTCAATATGATCAATTCGGTCACAATCAATATCAACAAATGGGTGGTATGGGTGGACATCCCGGTGGCATGAATACCGATGACATTTTTGAATCATTTGGTGACATCTTTGGTGATCTTTTCGGTGGACGTCAAAGCACACGCAAGAAATCCGGCCCTGAACCTATGCGTGGCCACGATTTAGCGAAAGAGATTAACATCACCTTAAAAGAAGCTTATTTAGGCACAAAAAAAGAACTATCTTACACTCGCCTTATTGCATGTAAAACATGTAATGGCTCAGGTGCAAAAAAAGGCAGTAAACCTTCAGCTTGTGCAAAATGCCAAGGCGCCGGACAAGTACAGTTCAGACAAGGTTTTTTCATGTATTCACAAGCATGTGGAAACTGTTCAGGACAAGGTTTCATTATTTCATCTCCATGTGATTCATGCAACGGCAAATCTCGCATACAAGAATATACCAAATTTACCGTGAATATTCCTGCCGGTATTTATGATGGTGCTGAATTGCGCATTACAGGCAAAGGTGACGCCGGCGTTTATGGTGGTTCTTCCGGTGATCTGTTTTTAAAAATTCATGTCATGCCTGATAAAAAATTCAGACGCGTTGGTGATGATCTGCAATGTTTAATTATGCTCACTTACCCACAATTGGCTTTAGGTGCACAAATTGAAGTTGAAAATATCGATAACACAAAAATAAATATTAAAATACCAAAAGGCTGCCCTGTTGGCGAACGCATTATAACACCAGGAAAAGGTTTTGCAACCATGCGTGGCAGTGTTCGTGGTAATTTGGTAGTAGTTACACAATGTCACATTCCAAAAAAATTACCTGCTGAAGCCAAGAAACTACTCACTCAATATTCTGACATTATCGGTACCGATCCAAACGATAACGAAGGAACTATTGCAAGTTTTTTCAAAAAGTTTTTGGGTTAATAGGTTTTAAAATATAACAATAAAAAAGGCTCCTGTAATTGGAGCCTTTTTTATTGTTATATTAATCTAAATATTATTCATTTGTACCTACATCGCCAGAAAAAGCAATTGCAGCATCAAGGTCAATATCAGTGGCTTGAGATACTAAATCCGATAGACCACCCTCAGACTCTTCAGCTTTTTCAGAACTTTCCGCAGATTCTTTGAGAGCCTTTGCAAACGAACCTATTTGCTCGTCATGCTCCTTTACGCTGCCTACAACTTTTTCCAACTGAGCTTTAACAACACTCAACTCGTTTGCCTGCTCAACTATTGTACCCTCTGCATTTAGTAATTCAGTTCTTAATCTATCTAACTCTGATATTGATAACCGATTATCTTTTTTGTTTTTTTCTAAAAGAGAGATATTTGAATGTAAGGTCTGCAATACTACAGTTAAACTTTGCCCTCTATGCTCATCGCTAAATTTGCCGTTACCAACTAGCAACTCCAATTTCCCTAATGCACCTTTCAATTCCCAAACAGTTGAATCTTTTTCCAAATCACTCAATCTTTTAGCTAAACTTGAAACATCTGAACCTTCTTCTAATACTTTAATCCTTGATTCTAACAATCCTAATTTTGCATCTGAATCACTTGAACTCGTTGTTTCTACCGAACCTTTTTTATCTTGACCCAAGAGCTTATATCCTCCCCAAGCACTTAATACCATAACACCTGCAGCCGCTCCTAATGCTAGTGTTTTGTCGTCAAAACCGTCGGCACAAAAAGTTTGTTGTGATTGAAATAGCCCTAATGTTAACAATAAAGCTGCACATTTACTTTTCATAATATTCCTTCTTATATATCTATAATATGAGTAACGACAGCTTAGATATAAAACAAAAAAAGCATTTTGTAAATTGCATGCGCAAAAAAAAAGAGCCCCGAAGGACTCTTTCGTGATCAAATTTATATATAAATTTACGGGAAAACAGCATAATCTAATTCAACGCTCTGAGTTAGCACTGAATGCGAAGGCGCAGGGCTCTCTGAAAACACTTGACCTTGACCACAAGGAGTATCATAATACATTGTCGGCCTTGGACGAACTGCTTCTCTTTCTCGAATAATTACTTCTCTTATTTGCATTTCTAAATTTTGTCTTTGTTCTTCTATCTCACGCAATTGTTTCGATATAGCTGCACGCTTACAAGGATCAGATATTTGTTGAGCCAATTGAAGCAACTCATTCGCTTCTAGCAAATGTACACTAAATAAAAAAAACGCAAAACTTAAAACTATATTTTTAAAATGCATATAGGACCTTAAAATAAAATATAAAAACATCTATTCATATATGTATTCTACTATATTGTTGCATTTTGTAAACTACTCAGCACATATAGCTGATGTACTCGCATAAACTTCATCATCGCTACAACCCTCATTAGAGGACAATTTAATATGCATTCCATCGTCACTTTCATTTTCCATGACATCCATTGTGCTCAATTTTCTTTTTAATGTCTCTACTAAGGATAGAGATGTATCAAGCTCACCGGCCTGATAATCAACCTTCTGCAATAAACGTTCATACATTTTTCTCATTTTCTCTAATTCTTTTTTTGTTTGAACCTCTAAAGTGCTTGGTTTTATCATGCCTGGTATTGGATGCTCAATCTTTGTTCTTAATGAATTCATTTCTCTCTCTAATTTGGAAAAACGAACTGTAAGATGCGCCAATAAAGCTTTCAGATCATATGTTTCATATTGGCCCTTTAAAATTCCAGGTTTAGTTAACTCATCTAATTGCGCCTGAAGAACTAATACAGCTTCTGCATTCTCATTTTCTTGTCTAGATATACGCGGCAACTGAATGCGAACTGCAGGAGATTCCACAATTTTTGATGACGAAGGAGCTGCTCCTTCTTTACGACTTAGCAATTTTTTTTGCATTGTATCTGTACAATGAAATAATTTCATAATTGCAACAGTCAAAGAATCATCTTCTTGCATACCGGCAACTCCGCTAAGACTACCTGAACCAACTATCGATTCTAAATAATGAATTCTATTTTTTAACTCTTTATTTTTTTTATCCGATACCGCTTTGTTTTCATCCAAACGTTTAACCAGTGACGCATTTTCAGAACTCAAATGCACAAACCATATCCTACTGTACATAAGGCGAAAGCACCCAATCCATCTTTTAAAGAAAATCCGCTAGAATCTACAGAAAGAACAACCTGCATATGCATCAGACTCAATAGGGACAAAACTATAATTAATTTATTTTTCATGACACTCTCTTTACTGATTAATTTAAATAACATAGATATAACACGAAAAATAAAAAAAATTAATATAGTGTGAACTCGATTTTATAAAAAAAACTCTCAAACAACACTGTGAACAGTTTTTAAAGATTTTTTGTATAATAATGATCATTATAAATGAAATAATTTGCCTATTTTGTCCCTGGATTATTACATTCTATTTAAGAATTGTTTGAATTTGATCAAACATTGATTTAATTACATCCTGATTATGGAAATATGCATTGATCCAGCAGCGTTATACATTAGAAATGTTCACAGTAGTGCTCAAATCAAATTCTCATTAATATACTATTTTATTTTCAAATTCCTGCCATGCATTAAATGGCTTTAAATGTTCTTGTACATCAAGTTTGATAAACGGAATAGCACGTTCTTCATGCTTTCTGTTTAATTGTTCATATATAAACGCATCATCAAAATTAATTTTTGCAGCATCTTGTGCTGTTGCTGCAAAATAGACTTTTTGAGGCCTTGCCCAGAATATAGCACCCAAACACATTGGACAAGGTTCGCATGAGCTATACATAACACAATCAATTAACTGAAAACTGTTTAATTTCTTACATGCATTACGTATTGCGACTATTTCAGCATGTGCAGTTGGATCATTAGTTACAGTTACAAGATTAACGCCCTCTGCAATAATTTCATTATTTTTAACAATGATTGCACCAAACGGTCCGCTATTGTTTTGTATAACATTTTCATATGCTAAATCTATTGCACGTTGCATAAATTGCTTATGATTACTCATTTTTTTTCTCACTCGCTTTTCTTGCCACTTGCACAAAAGTATTGATAGCCTGTTGCAATTCACCAAGTCTTTCATCCACTTGCTTTTTTAATTCCCGATTACTATCTTCAAGCTTCTTAATTTGTTCATGTTGTACATTAACTAATTCCGTTAATACCGGAACACGTCGAAGCAACTCTTTAACTGCAAATTTTTGCGATGGCTTATTTGGTAAAGCCACTTGCATGGGCGCCAAATCTACTACACTCAATCCATCAACTTTTTGCTCCAATGCTGCAAGTCGTTCGAAAATAATTGCCCGTCTTGCTCTATCCATCTTGTTGCAAGCTATAAATAAATTCGCCAGACTTGGTGTTTTTTGTACCCCTTTTGCATCCATACATTGCATATACCATGGAAAACAAACACATATAACTATAATAATCTTTTTCATAATTTAAATTCCCATAACTCGTTTTTTTGAACTTTTTTGTGAAATAAACATTCTCTTTTTAAAATCAATAGCTAACTTATTCACCATTTGATAGAAAAACTCACGATCCGGCCCTTTGACCACCGCTTGCTCATGCGCTTCTGCTAATGCCACCGGATAACCATTACCCTTTTGCGCCTGATCATACATAATACGCGCAACGGCATTAACATTTTCTTCATCTTGTGCAATCCAAGCAGGCACTTCGATTCTGGCAATTTCATCACCAACATGCAAGTAAAAAAAATAGGGCATAAGATGTTCCGGATATTCATCACAAATTGGAGAATGACTTTTGAATACAATACTACGTTGCCCAACTTTGAGAAAAAACCCTGCAATCGTACTATCAGAAATATGATCCATAACTTTATGTTCTGTACATCCTTTTACCAAAAAATTACACAATTCCATACGAATCAAATTTACCAAATCTTTACCTTTGGACAAACTGATATACCCACCGTGCAAAATCCGTGCTGCATAAAGTTGATGCATCAACCCTAAATAGCGTGCTATATAATGATCTTTTAAATTCGGTGACTTTGATGCTAAATGCCAAAAAATAAGCGAACCATCAAATAAAAATGTCTGCGGAACTTCATGATTAAACAGTGGTTGACAAATATCAAGGCCATATTGCAATTCTAACTCTTGCCGACGCGCATTAACTACATCCATCAAGTTATCATCAGCTTCATTTTCATTCCTGCCAGCATACACATATGGAATTGAGTTATACACAAATGGCTGGTGCTGCATGCCATACGAAATAACAATCGTACCAACATTAATTAAATAGCAACTGGTGCCTTGATGTCGATCGGGATAAATTTGTGAACCATCAACCGATACCACTTGATACGGTTCATGCAATGGTGCAACATCAAATGTTTTGTCAATAGCATCAGTCCATGATGGCACCACCCATGGTGAACTTATTGCATGTGCTTTTTTTTGAAATTCAGGATCATTGGCAATACGCTGCCATGATGCACGTGCAATAGAAATCTCTTTTGAAATATCAGTAAACAGTTCACCTTTAATGTCAGTCAAAGCTTGCATAACTTTTGCATAATGAAGCATATCTTCATAAACCTTTTTGCTGAAACTGTTTTATACCTTCTTTTAACGCATGCAATGAAAGAAGTGCACATTTTAATCGCGTAGGGCCCAAAGGAATTTTAATCAATTGCAACATATCGTCAACTGAAAATTGTGACAATTCATCTATCGGTTTTCCCAAAGCATATTCTGCAAGCATAGAGGCAGTTGCTTGACTAATAACACAACCTTTACCTTCAAATGCAATATGAGTAATCACATCATTGGTAATTTTACCTTGCATAGTTACCGCATCACCACATGAGGGGTTATACTGACCACTATCAAAATCTGCACCGGTTAAAATGCCTCGATGACGCGGATGTTGATAATGATCCATTAATTCTTCTTGATACATATCATATTATCTGTTTTTAATGTTCAATAATTTACATACACCCTATCATGACATATTTTTGTGCATCAAAAAAGGGTGCCTTATAAAAAAAGCACCCTTTTTTCTTTATATAGTTTTTAAAATTTAAGCCACAAGCTCTTGTTCAGCAACTCGTTCATCTTCTAATGTAATAATTTCAGCATGTGTAAGCCTCATATCAACGCCTTGTTGAATATTTTTATATATGCAGTCTAACATATGTATATTTTCTTTATTTTCTTCACATGAATTATACAAATCAACAAATAGGCTCTGCAACATATTCAATTCAGCTGCCAACTCTGCATTAACTTCTGACAGATCAAACTGTTTTACCATTGATGGTTGTCTGTTGCCTGCACTAAGGTGTTCAACATCTTGCTTCATGCTGTCCATCAATGAACAGATAACTTCATGCTCACGCTCAGTAATACGCAATGGATCAAGCGGCATTGCACGCTCTTGCCACCATAGATAAGCTTGATAACCTGCATAACCCAAAATGGTTACAATACCAATTAAACTAGCCAATTGTACTCGTGTATAATTTTTAAACATACGTACAACAGAATTGCTACTTTCAGGATCTTCCGGTTCGATTGGATCTCCACTTGCGTCACTTTCAACAACTTCCGTGATTACATCAAGTGTTGTCGCATTAAGAGCTTTAACTGATGTACCATCTTGAGCACCTACATTTTCTGAACCAGCTGCCTCATCTGACAATGCATCATTCGATGGAGCTTGAATTTCATCTTCTGAAATCTCTTTTTTTCTCTTTGTCTGATCTTCATTAACTGACGGAGAGAGAAAATCACTTACCTCTTCTTTTTTTTCTCCAAACCAAACATTCATCCGTTTAAAAATCTCAACTAATTTTTCTTTTGGTGGTTGATCTGTATCGGGAATAATTTCAGCAAAAATTTTTCTTGGTGCATTTGACTCATTGTTATCTTTATCTGCATACATACCAAAAGTTGATAGCAGTAAAAGAAATGACAACATTTTTTTGCTTGATACACACATCTGCATAAGAGACCTCGTTGTTAAGAATAAACATAAGATAGATTTACTTTTTGAAAACAATTACTTTTTATAATTGTTGTCCTGAACAGGTACAAGTATACAAATGAAATATATTATTGCAATCCACTCTCACAATAAACAAGGCGCTTAAAAAAGCACCTTGTTTATTTCAGATCTATATATAAAAATTAAGCTGCACACATCGCTTGTACATCTTGTACAATTGAATCGTAGAAGCCCTCTAAGACTGCCATTTTTTCAGGATTTTCAACACACTGTTCATACATATGCAGAAAGCTACGTTTTACCATAAGGCCTTCTTGTGCCAATTGATGATCATCCATTTGACTGAAATCAAACGACTCTATAAGTATTTCAGTTTGATCACCCTCTTTTAAACGTCTCAAATCTGTTTCCATTGTATCGGTAAATTTAATCAAAATTCCTTGATCATTCTGACTTAACAACATCACTTCTTCATTTAGCTCATCTTTTTGTTGAGATTGAGACCATTTATAATCTACACATTTATATAATGCATAAAGACCAACCGCTGATGCTGTTACCCATCCAAAAACTGTTTTATTAAAGTGAGAAAGAAACATTTGAACATTAATTTCGGCTGCAACAACTACCGAATCCTCTTCATTTTGAGCACACAACTCAACTGAACAAAGCAATATAAGAGCTAAAAAAAACTTATTTTTTTGCATAACACTTTCCTTTTTTATATTATTATCAAAACATTTCTCTTTAAAGAATTTAGTATAGTAATTATGACTGCAATTGCAATCCAAGAATTAATTGCCAAAACAAGCATCTCGCTGTATCATGAAAAGATAGCTATAATCATATGATTCAAGGAACATGAGCCCAATGTGTAAAAAAATAATCCTATTAGCATTTCTGTTATTTCAATTAACTATTTTTCCCGCCACCATCATATTCGATTTAAATGGTGTATTGGTCTATCAAAATAAATTAAAGGTCTGCCTGAATGCCGGACTTTATACTCTGGCTCGCTATGTGCTCACTCATGGTCCATTCATTAAGAACCTATTTACCACTACCCTAAATGCCGTTCCTTACGATACAAATGTGATAGAAGCGCCTGAAGATCAGGATGGCAATGCATTACCCCCTATCATGATTGGATGGTTAAAAGGTGAAATCGATGGCAATCAATTAGTTGATCACGTTGAACAATTTTTAGCATCTACTCCTGAATGTTGCAAGACTTCATCAAAAAAACGGTTTATCAGCTCTCTTGCCCGTGCTGTTTTTGCACCGAAATCTTTTGCACAAGCAACCTGTTTTTATAAAGACGCAATTACATTGGTTAAAAGCTGCAAAGCGGCCGGTCACAAAGTGTATATTTTATCAAACTGGGATAAAGCTTCATTTGAATATATTCAACAATGGTACCCGGAATTTTGTGAGCTTTTTGATGGTATAGAAATCTCAGGAAACATCGACATGATCAAACCACAAAAAGAAATTTATGAATACATTATTAATAAATATAATTTAGATCCAACCAAAACAGCATTTATTGATGATCAACGCGTAAACATTCGTACCGCAAAAGACTGTCATCTGTTTGGCATACAATGCACACAAAAAAAATCTTTCATCTCATCATCTCCTGATACACAAAAGATACGCAATAAGATTAATGCATGGTTAGCTAGCATTAATGAAATCTACATCAATTAACATCTAATTGACATAACGTACCAAATCTTTAGGCTACATAGAATATTATCGTTTTAAATAAAGCTTTTCTTAGCCTTAAGGTTTTCAATTATGTCTATAGTATTCTTTGCCACATTGTGCATTCTATTGAACAATGTTATAACACATACATCAAGTCAAGAATATATACTTATACCTCCAGCCGATGCTCAATATGTTGATGCAGCAAAAGGTGTCATTCTTAACTTAAGCAACCCGGCTCACATCACAGAACAACTGAATCAAACTGTAAGAATTATAGAACAACTCCAACAAACAAATATATCCAAAAAAAATAAAACTAAACTTGTTAATCAAGCATTGAATATAGTAACGCCAATTACTTTAATGCCACAGAATATCGATTCTAATTGTCAACTTTGCACTACCCGTAATGATGGATTAGTTGAAACATGGAATCCGGTTTGGACAGCACAATGTGAAGCATTAAAACTGAAAGCGCAACTGCTTGAAATAAATCATGATTATCGACAAGCAATAACAGAAAACATTAATACACTCTTTACCGCCTACCTTAACGACAACTCCGGACTTTTTCCGGCAGAAGACACTGTCATTAAAAATTTAGCTACATTACTAAGAAAAAAAGGAAATATCTCATTTGCCAAAAAGCTTGTTGCTCAAAGATTCGAAAATAAAAAAGATGTTGAATATACCATGGAACAACTATACCTATATGCGCATCAAATAGGCAGTAAAGATGGCACCTATCTATGGGCACAAAATCGACTGGAAAACAAACAGTTTGCTCATGCCATTAAGCTTTTTAATGGATTACCATCTAAACAGTTCCCTGACGCACCAATTCATATTGCAGTATGCAATTGGCTAAACAAAACAACATTTTCTCAAGAAGAATTAACTGAGCAAGACCAACAACTCATTGCAGCGTTTCAAAACGAACAGACACGCTTTGCATTGGTTCAATTAATCACTATACACAGCAATGATGATAATCTAAAAGAATTTTGGCAATTGATGTTCAATAAAAATAAAAACCATCTCAAATTCCATGCTGCATTGCAAATGAGTATCTTAGAGACTAATACTCAAAAATCGGACATCTATTTAACTATGGCTGCACAAAGTGGGAATCAAGATGCATGTCAACGCGCATTTGATATAGCAAAAAAATTAGCTGAAAATTCTGAAATGGTCGACCGACGACAAAAATTAATTAAAGCTGCTGCGCAAGGCGGTCATGCTGAAGCACAGCTACATCATGGACTTTGGGCAAAAATTATGCATGAACAACATGCTCAAACTGATCCCAAACAAGCTCAAGATATGTTTGAGTTAGCTAAACAAATGCTGCAAAAAAGTACTCAAAATGGAAATGACTGTGCTCGTGTAGAACTTGCTATTCTACCCCATAAACTAGAACACCGAATAAAAAATCTGCATGCCATAATCAAAGAAAATGACTGTACAGAAATGGTTCGTGCACAATATTGGCTTGCAAAAACATATAATGAATTTGCAACATGTGCAAAAATAAATGGACAACAAAAACTTTATCTTGCACGTCGCAAACATGCGTTAGAATGGTATGCCATAGCCGCACAATCACAAGACATCCCCGCACGTATAGTATATGCCTGTGAACTATATGTAGAAGCCCTACAAAATAAAAAGGTACAAAAAAAGCATCTTGAACATGCCAGACAAATAATCACTAAAGTCTTAAAACGAGATCCTAATAATGCCGATGCACGATTGGCATTGACCACTTATTACCTGATTAAAAATGATTTTTTACATGCAATTGAACAGTTAGCCCAAGCGCATAATGATAATCCGGACAATGATGAAGTCACTGAAAAAATGAACGATCTTATTTGTGAAATCAGAGCAACCCAGCCACTCGATTTTTTTAAAAAAACAATAGAACGCGCACTCAGTAAAGATAAAAAATATTCTCAGTTATGGATTGAATTAGGTAGTATATATAGAAAACAAAAAAATGTTACTGAAGTAACAAGATGCTATAACAAAGCCGGCGAACTTGGCAATCCAATCGGTTATTGCAACATAGCTGTTATGTATATCAATGAAGAGCTCACCAAGCAAAATTTTAAAAAAGCCTTACTCTTTGCGCAAAAAACCCTTGAAATTGATCCTTTATATGATGATGCATTGACCATGGCTGCAAGTATTTATGAAGAGCTCGGTGAATATAAAAAAGCTAAAAAATATTGGTTAAAAAGTGTTGAAAATAACTCTGCATTCGGCACTCGCGAGATGGCTGAACGTATGCGCAAAGGCATTTGGGGAAATGCGAATATCATCGAAACTTGCAAATCATATAAAAAAGCATGTGATATATATCAACTTGAAGCTCAACAACTTCTTACTCAAGGTATTGCTAAGCTTAAAAAATTAAATGAAAAAGAATTAGTTAAACAAGCACAGATTGAACTTAACAATAAATACAAAAAAACCATGGCAAAAGCTCATGAATGTCGCCATCTTGCAGAAATCCTCCTTCTTCAAAGCCCTATTCAATTAAATTCAGAAAATCCATTAAATAAATTTAAAGAAAAAAAAGAAACAATTAATCAATTCATAAAAAACATGAACAGAATAATCTTTTAGTTTCTGAAGCTTATGTTGCTCAAGCATTTTTATCTGTTGCTATGGTTGATCATTTTCCTGATAAAGATACAGAATATTGTCGTCAGGCAATTGAATATCTAACTCAATCAGTAAACCTTGTTGCATCAACTCAGCGTGGTAGCACTCTGCGAACGTTGCATTTCCTTGCTTATCTTTCTTTTAACATCATTCGACAGAAGCCATTAAAACAGTTAACTAAAAATGAAACTATCAACATTAAGCAAGCTGAGGAAATCTTTGATGCATTAATTATACAATTAGAAAATGCACAACATTACAAAAACTTCTTTTTGCTCAGTTCTTATCATCACATAGGACTTATTCAAGAAACAATCTATGAAAATTTTGAAAAAGCTCAACAATTTTATAGCAAAGGAATTGAGCAAAAACATATCCCAAGCTGTATGAGCTTGTCTAAATTGCACATGCACAAACAAAACTATGCAGAAGCATTAGAACTGGCTAAAAAAGGATTGAGTTATGCACAAAAGCAAAAAGATGCTGAAGCTACAGCATCAACACAAGAACTTATTAATCAAATTAAAGAAATACAAAATCAATCAAAACAATTGGCATGCCAATTGACATAACGTATTAAATCTTTACTCTACATAGAGTATTATCGTTTTAAATAAAGCTTTTTTTCAATTCCAAGGTTTTCAATTATGTTATTAATATTTTTTTATATATTTTTATTTTTTGCACCAAATATTATCATTGCTGGTAACACAGAAAAATTCCCCTCTTATGCTGCTGTAACTTCCGGCAAGCAAAAGGCTCCAAAAAACGGTTTTTCTAACACTAAAATTGCACAGCAACAAGTAGAATCGACTCACTTAAACAATCAAGATCCTTATATAGCGATTTTACTACAACTTGAAAAAGGTCATAACGCAATTCAAGCATTGCCTACTACAAACTCCAAAAAAGATAAAAAAACTATAAAAAAAACTTTAAACTCTTTACAATCTTTGGCTGAAATGAATGAAGCACCTCCGATTTGGGGTTGGCATCCGGCATGGACAAGTCAAGCAGAAGCATGGAAGTTCATTGGAAAATTAGAAGAAATAAATGGAAACAATAAATCTGCAATACAAAGCAACCTTAATGCATTATTTGTAGCTCATAATAATACGCTTCATACACCTGATGATGGACATGACCATTATCCTGTTGATGACGAAGTTGTAACATCTCTAACACGTCTGATGAACACAGAAGATAATCTAAAATACATACCTGATCTTTTACAACAGGCCGGTCTTGAAACAGAGATAGAACAACAGCAATATTTGATTCCACTATATAAGTACGCAGATCAAATAGGCAGCAAAGATGGCACTTATTTGCTTGCAAAACATAAACAGAAATGTGGCACAGTAAAAAATTTAAAAAAAGCGGAGCAGTTATTTTCAGGCCTTGTGCAAACAAAAAATAAAAATGCTTTTATTGACCTTCTTGTAACTCAGCATGCATTAGTATCAAAGTTACAAGAATTAGATAAACAATCTGAAGCCGAACAAAAACAAAATACTTTTTTTAAAACAGCTGAACAAAACATCAAAACGCGCCAACAATTTGAAATGGTAATAGCTGAATTTGAACAAACAGGTAATCAACAGGCAATTTATGAACTTGCAGAACATATGTTCAAAAAAACAGATACAAAAAGAAAAGATAATTTTAGATTTAAAGCCGCATTTGAAGCTGCAAAACGAGAACCAAACAGAACCAAATCTGATATATACTTGAGTCTTGCGGTGCATCATATTGCCGAAGCGCAAACATATGCATTTGAATTACACAAAAAAACTCAAGACCCTCAGCGCTCAATGTCACTACTCAAAATGGCAGCCGATTCGGGACACCCAGAAGCATCATATCTCTATGGATGCTCATTAAAGGAAAAATATGTAAACTCAAAGGTAAAAGATCGAAATTTAATTGTACAAGCACAAAAATATTTAAAACATGCTGCAGAGCACAAAAATGCCGATCTTGAAACAAAACTGGAATATGCAACTACAGCGCACAATCATGAAGATGCTATCAAACGATTAAGAGCATTAGGAAAGGAGCCTCGAGCGTATTTTCACCTTGGCGAAACCTATAAACAATACGCAAAACATCCTACAACAAAACCTCGTATGCAAAAACGGTATCAACAACATGCCTTAGAGTACTATAAAAAGGCTTCTGATGCAGGATGTTTCGAATCCACAATTAGATTAGCTTCATTACATACTGAAATGGCAATCGTCCAAAAAAATAACAAAGAAAAAGAAAAACATTTAACTGAAGCTAAAGACTTAATCGAAAAAACTTTACGTAGCGACATTACACAGCGCCAACGAAGTAATATCCTATGTAGCCGTGGCAACATGTATTTATATCAAGACAATATACACGATGCTATCACATCATTGCTTAAAGCATATAAAACGGATCAATCTAATTATGCGGCTTGCGAAACTTTATATCTGGTTATAGATAAATTAAAAGAGCGTAAAAGCTATGAACTTATGATTTATACCTGTGAAAAAATACTTGAAACCAATAATCAATCTCACCAAGCTCATTTGGCATTAGGTGTTGCATATTTAAGTAAAAAAAATCCACAAAAAGCAATAGAACATTTTGATCAATCAGAGAAACTCGGATCTCATCAAGCAGCCTATAATTTAGGCCTTCTATTTGCTCGCGATAAAACGGTCGAAAAAGATCTTGATAAAGCCATTAAGCATCTGCAAAGAACTCTCGAAATCAGTCCAAATTTTGAAAAAGCGCTTAATCTTCTTGGCAATATTCATCAAGAACGCAATGAAAGAAAAACAGCTCGTTCTTATTTTATGCGCAGCGCTATGCAAGGTTCAGGTGAGGGCAATTTTGCAATGGGACAATGTTACCAAAAGGGACTAGGAGGAGCATTAAATTTAACACGAGCACTCGAGTATTACACAACTGCACATGATAATTTTGCTTTGAATAAAAGAAAAATTGATCAAGAAATAGCTCGCATAAATATGAAGTTATGTTTTTATCTAAATGCAAATCATTTAAGCAGATACTCATCAACTGAAATTCCCAAACAATTTAAAAAAATAGAAGAAGAATTATTTGGCATGCTCCCCAAAGCATCTCCTGAACTGCATAACGAGATACATCTTGCACTCGCCATACAAAATGGATTTATGGCATCATATGTTCAAGATAAAAATAAAGCGAAAGAACACAGAAACAAAGCTTTTACTACATTGAAAAAAGTCCTCGTTGCAACAAACGGTGATCGAAAAAAAATAAATTTAGATAGCGTTAGAGCTCTTTATCACCTGTCTAATATCCTCATCAAACCAATAATGAATTGTTCTAATAACTCATTAACTACAGAACAAAAAGATGATTTGAAACAGGCTAAAAATTCTTTGGAAAAAATCACAGATCTCAAGGTCATACCTTCACATTTTAAAGACGAAGGCATTTTAGATTTAGCTCTGAATGATTTAGCAACAGTCTATAAGCGCTTTTTCAATGATGATAAAAAAAGCGTAGAAACTCTAGAGAAAGGAGCCGAACGAGGTGGCACAATTTGCTGCATTAGCTTAGCACAACAATATGAAAACAAAGATTTACAAAAAACAAAAAAATTACTTGAAGAAGCTGTTTCTTATGGTGGACTTGGTTCAGATGATGCCTATAAACATTTAATTGTTATTAAGTCTTATTTAAGAGAAAAAATTGAAGTACCGGTAGAAGAAATGTTTTTAAAAGATTATTCCAAAAAAACTTTACCGATAATTCAAGCAAAGACGAAACGCTTTGAACAAAGTGAAGGTTGGAATAATTTAACGTCAGAACAACGCAATCAATTAACCCGATTAACCTTTGGAGAGCGCAGGTCAATTTTTGCTTCTTTAGATTTAAGTATTGAATAAAGGATACTAAAAAATTCTTAGATCAAATTCACACTAAGAGCCTATCCGGAAAATATTTCTTTGCTCTTCAAGGCTATATAGTTATTTGTTTCATCGTATCGAAGGATTCAATTAAAAATCAAATAATGACGTTTTGTTATCATAATAAACGGAATCCTTCGATACTTTCGATTACATCGAAAACTCAGGATGAAATAAGTATGAATTTATATTCAAAAGCATTATTTAAAAGCTATGCAAAATGCATTGTCGGATAGGCTATAAGAATTGTTTGAATTTTACCAAACATTGATTTAATTCCGTCCTAATCATGGAAACACGCATTCATCCGGCAGCGTTATACATTAGAAATGTTAACAAATGTTGCTATAAGTTCAATCTTCATGATTCACTAGATATCAATTTTCTTATAACCATTGGTACCATAACCAAAATTGATAATATAAACAACAGGACAAAAACTATAGGCGGCATAACATCATCAAGTTGTGTAATTCCCTGTATCTTTTGTCCGGCTAATGCATAAATAAATGCACCCGGCAACATTCCTACAAATGCTGTCCACATATAGGTCCATAATGAGATATTGGTTAACCCCATAAAGAGATTAATAAAAAAAGTGGGCGTTATGGGAGAAATTTGCAAACTAAGCAAATAGCGTGCTCCATGTTTTTGGAACGCTTTACTAAAACGTTCAAACTGTTTTGCATAATGTTCATACACCCAATCACGCAATAGATGACGTACTATTAAAAAGACTAAAGAGCCGCCAATAGTACCGGCCAAAGTAGCATAGATTGCACCATATATGCCTCCGAATAGAAAACCACCTAAAATAGTCATCAAAATAGTTACGGGAATAAAACATGCTGTTGTACCAATAAACAGCAGCATATAACAAAATAACACGGTCCAATATTTTTGCTGAGTATACAATTGCAAATCAAATGCATGCTTCTTTAAGAGCATTAATGAAAAAAAATGCACATCAAATTTTAAGATCAAAAATATACACAAAACCAATGTAGCAAATACATATGCATAACGTTTTTTTCTAAATAGTTTCATGGTTGCCATTTCGATTATTTTTCAGATATGAGAATAACATAGGAATCAATAATAAGCATGCAATAGCGGCAAATGCCAGCATCATACGTGGTGTAAAAATATCTTGCAAAGCATCGATTTTTTGTAACTGTTGTCCAGCAAATGTATAAGCTAGTGAAGCGGGTAAAATACCAACCGATGTTGTCCATACAAAAGTCCAAAAAGGAACTTGAGTCAAACCGGCCAACATATTAACTAAAAAATAAGGGAAAATAACAATTAACCGCGCTACTAATAAAAAAACTGCCCCTTGTTGCTCAAAGCGATTATTAAATTTCGCCAATGCTAGAGCATAACGTTGCTGAATTGACTCACCTAAACTATAACGTACCAACAAAAATATAATCGATGCACCTATAGTAGCACCCACATTTGTATATAATGCACCCAATGCTGTTCCGAATAAAAAACCACCGGTTACGGTAGCCAATGAGGCAAGTGGCAATGCAAGTGCAGCAATTACTGTATAAAAAAGAATAAAAAATAGAACTGCTAAATAATAATGATCATGCACAAAACTGCGCAATAAATCAACCTGTGCTTTTATGTTGAGCAAAGTAATAGCATCTAAAGCGCCCGAGACTCGCAATCCAAAAAAAATAATAATCAAACAGCTTGCGATAAAAATAGTAATTTTTTGAGATGTTTTCATTAAAGCTCAATTGTTTTTTTATGTTTCTTTAATAATATCGGTATACATGCTAACAGAATAAGTAATATAAAGGCAATAACAACTTCAGTTGAGAAAACATCTGAAACGGTTTTAATTGATCCTAACTCTTTGCCCGCAAATGCATATACCATACCTTGTGGAATAAATCCTACCGCAGTTGTCCAGATCACCGTTACAAGCGAAAGACGTGAAAGCGCCGCAACACTGTTAATAATAAAATAGGGAAAAACCGTTGAAAAATGGAGCATCAATAAATAACTCACGCCATACTCTTGCATCGCTTTTTCAAACCGTTTTGCACGATCAGCATACATTTGATGCAACATATCAGAGAAAAACAGACGATATGCAATATATGCCAAACTCGCGCCAACAGTTACCCCAATAGTCGACAAAAAGGCACCCATAAGTGCACCAAATAGATAACCACCTAATAATGTTAAAATAATTGATGAAGGGAGAGAAAATGCTATAGATCCAATAAAAACAAGCATATATGCAAAAACAGCCAAATGATAATTATACTCAACTAATGACTTGAAATAGCCACTCTTTTCTTGCACAAAACTCAATGAAAAATAATGTCCAAGTGGTGTATAGGCTTGTAATAACCAAAAAACAACACATGAAACAATAATATATACAGTTTTATTTAACACAGTTTTATTTATCATCTTAATCGTTCCTAAATATTATATACACGAGAACCATTTTGCAATTTTAACCAATGGATTACGCATTAAATTTTCAATATATGCCTGTTTACCTGCCTGCCATATCAATTCTGAATACGTAGGATATGCATGAATTACCGGTTGTAACTGTTGCAATTTTAGATTATACCATTTTGCACATTGTGCTTCGTGAATAATATCACTCGCATGTGCCCCTAAAATATGTATTCCTAATATATTACCCCTTTTATCGCATACCACTTTTACCATACCTATTTGTGCATTATCCGTAATAGCTCGATCCAATGTTTTATATGGCTGTTTGTACAGTATAACATTTTTTTTGCCCAATTTATCAATTGCCTGTTTTTCAGTTAATCCTGCAGAGGCAAGTTCAGGGGCAGTAAAGGTGGCCCAAATCACATTGCGGTAATCTATAGATTTTTTAAAAATAGGAATACATATATTACGCACTGCAATTACCGCTTGTTGCCATGCCATGTGACTAAATAAATATGGCCCAACGACATCTCCACATGCATATATATTACTTGTAGTTGTACGCATATACTTATCTGTCTTAATTCCTTTTTTGGTAACCTCAACATTAACATTATGCAAATCTAAATGTTCAATGTTCGGTTTCCTGCCCACCGCTACTAATAACTGTTCTGCAGTAAATGTATGTTTGTTTTGTTGCGCATCAACACATGTTAATGTTATTTGATCTCCATTTTGCGCAGCATGTACTGCTTTATAACCGGTTTTAATACACACGCCTTCATCTTGCATATACTCTGATAATATTTGAACAAGCTCTGTATCCTCATGAGATAGTATATTATCTTGCATTTCAATCATGGTGACATCAACACCAAGACGATTACATGCTGATGCCATTTCCGCACCGATTGGTCCACCACCTAAAATCAACAATGATTTAGGTAATCTCTTTTGATTAAAAAATATTTCATTTGTTTTATAATCAACATTTTCTAGCCCATCAATGTTTGGCACAAAAGGACTTGAACCGGTACAAATAATAATATGTTTTGCAGTAATAGTTTGATCGATAAATTGTAAGGTATGCTTATCCACAAATATACATGATTGCATGAACATTGTTATGCCTAAACCTTCAAATGATTCAGGTGTTGTATGTTCATATATTTTTTCAATTCGAGAATGAAGATAATCCATTACATATTCTGTATCAAATGCCGTATCTGTGGATATGCCCCATTTGTTGGCTTGGGTTATATGATGTGCTATTTCTGCTGATTTGATTAAAGATTTACTGGGAATACACCCTGTCCAAGTGCATTCACCACCAATTTTATTATTTTCAATCAATGCAACTTTTTTGCCAAATCCAACTGCAGTTTTTGCAGCAGTTATACCTGCAGCACCTGCCCCAATTATAGCAATATCATAATCAAATTTCATGCTTACTTTCCTTTTTGCAATTTAGTTTAGCAATCGGGAAAAGTAATCACAACTTGTTATCTATTTTTATTCTGAATCTACTAGTCTATCTGTCAAAGTAAGCTGAGATGCTCTACCAAAGGCCGGTGGTGACGTATACAGACTTGATGTTGATGCAGGAAGTACACCAAATTGAGATAAAACAGTTGATGCTGCCCTCTTTGTTTTCCTTGTATTAAGTATTGCAACATTTATGACACCAGGTTTTTTGTCTTGCAATAACCTCAAAATTTCGCTTTGATTGCTCAATAGAACTTCTTGCCCTTCCTCCAATTTGACTAATCTTCTATCTAATGTTCCAAATTGTTGTTGAAATACATCTAATTTATTTTGCAAAAACTGTTTCATAGAAATATCAGCATGTTGTAATTTTTCTTGTAACTGATCAAGAAAATTTTTCTCTAAAGCTGTAAGTTGTTCTTGAAGTGGTGCAATCGCTTGCGCAAGTCCTTGATCTTTCAATTCATTCAATATTTGCTGCATACCACCAAGACGTTCGGCAAATTGTGCCGTTTGATCTTCAATTGATCGGTTTGTGTTTCCCAAACCTGATTCTAAAGCAACTTTAAGCGTTTCAAGTTCTGTTGTGATCTGTTGAACTTGGTCTGATTTTGCCAAAAGTGCTCGCTCTTGCGTTGCTTGTTCAAATCCAGCATGTACTTGTTGACCCAATGCATCAACTTTGCCATTCACTTCGTTAATTTTCTTTCCATTTTCACGAACTTTACCCACCGTATACACTCCAAGTGCAGTTGCAAATAAGCCACCACTTAAAATATGGGGAAGATATTGAGCAATATATGGGGCTAAAATCACCATAATTGAAACACAACCTTTACCCACGGAAGCACATGCTGATAAAACTGATTTTATTGCCGATGGCAACATTTTTTTTTCAACAGTTTCATCTTGCATTGCATGCAATGCTTCAGGTAACATCTGCTGCATAAATACCGGATTAAGTCTTGCATAATCTGGCAAAACGAAAGATTGAGAAGTAGATCCATACAAGCAAGAAGATAAAGAAAAACTATCAGCTGCATGCGATGAGAAATAAAATAATATGCATGACATAAGTATTAAAACTATTCTTTTCATATCTGTTCCTATGCGTAAGTTGCAAACGTAAATATCTTTTTCAAAGTGTAATAAATATTTCAATTTTTTGCAAAAAACATCTCCGTACTGCCAAGAAAATTACGCAATATATTTAATCCTATTTCTATTATATATGTGTAGATACACTTACTTAGCAAACTATAACCTCTTATATATAAATACATGATGATATAGTATAGTATAAACAAAAATGAAAATTATATGCATATATTAAGGAGTTTGTATGTGTTACTCAGCGCAAGCCAGCTTTATTGCTGCAACCTATTTGACCACTATCGGCATATTATGTATTAAAAAAAATAAAATTAAGCATGCTATCCTATTCGCTTGTATTCCGGTTGTGTTTGCATTGCAACAAATCTCTGAAGGATTGTTATGGATGAGTTTCCCTCGTGATTGGCCGATGATACAATCTATTACCCCTTACATTTTTTTATTATTCGCATTTTTTGTTTGGCCTATCTACATACCAACAAGTATTGCATTCCTTGAAAAAAAATCGTTACGCAAAAAACATCTCATACTACTCAGCATGCTCGGCATTATTGTATCGCTCTATTTATATAGTTACATTGCACTGTATGGAGCATCGGCTGAAGCACTTAATTGTCACATTTATTATAATGTAAGTATTCCGGCATCAGAAAATAAAATCGGCACCCTACTTTATTTATTAACAACTGTTGCGCCATTTTTTGTATCATCGCTTTCTTATATGCATATATTTGGTTTTGTGCTCTTGCTTTCATACATTATTTCATATCAATTTTACTTCATACATCTAATTTCAATATGGTGCTTCTTTGCAGCAGTTTTGAGCAGTCTGGCTTATGTGATAATTGTGCAACTTAATAATAAAAAATCATAAGGAAAAAAATAGATGATCGAAGCCCATATAAGACCAAAAATACAACCGCTTTTTGATATCATAGGATCAATACTCAACCAATGCTATGTTACACCCAACATGCTGACTTTATGTGCATTTTTGTGTGGCATATCTGCCGGTATTGCTGTTGTATTGCACTATTTATATCTTGCATGCATATTACTTTGTATTTCAGGTTTATGTGATATTTTAGATGGTTCACTTGCTCGATTGCAAAACAATGCTCAACCAATAGGAGCATATATTGATCTCATTTCTGATCGCATGGTTGAATCTGCATTTATATACGGATGCGCAATAGCCTATCCGGAACATATACATGCATATATCACTTTTTTCATTGCACTGTTATTACATTTCACCACATTTGTCGCAGCGGGTGCATTGTTTAAAAACAGTGGAAATAAAAGTATGCATTATGACAGTTGCCTTATTGAACGCGCTGAAGCATTTGCCTGTTTTTGCGCAATGCTCTTGTTGCCCAACTATATGTTTTGGATATTAAGCGCTTTAAACATCGGCATTTCTGCTTCTGCTATAAACCGTTTTATAAAAATTACACAAAAAAATTCCTCGAGGGATTAACCGTCGAGGAATTTTTATAAGCAACTTTAAACAATAAAGTTTTTTTATTAAGCTTCTTCTGAACTATCTAATTTATGCCATGGAGCGTGATTTGCAATCACATATTTTACAACATTGTTCAAAAACTCATCTACAAGTGGGTCACGCACATAGTGGTTTACTAGGCTACCAACTTGTGGCCCAAATCTTTCTTCAAAATTAATCAAACTTAAATTAAATGGACTTAATATGCTCCATGCAGTTTTTAATGCAGCTGATAAAGTACGAGATTCTGTATGCAATAATGCATTTTTTAAACCTGCTTTAACGGCTTCTCTTACATCACCCTGTGATAAGTCATTCAATCCATCATATGCACAATCAACACCAACTAGAGCTGCAAAACGAGCTAGATCTGCTGTCGAAACCTTTACACCTGATTGATTCAATAGCTCTCGATCTCCTGTTACTTCACCTTCAACTTCTGAAGCCCATTTTTCAGCTTGCTCTTGAACAACTTTTTTAACTAATAACTTTGCAGTTTTTGCAGAAACCGGATTAAATGCCAATTGAGGAAGGTCTGACAACGGATTTTCACCTTTAGCCAACAATGCACATGGTACCAACGCTAATAATGCTAATTTTTTCATAATATTCCTTTAAACAAGATTAATAAATCAAATTACTCTGCTTATTACAACTATTTTTTGTAAATTTCCTAAAGATCGTACATCTAAAAAATGAGGCACCCTTCCAGAGAAAGATGCCCTATATTTTTTATTGTTTGTGCATTAGTTGCCTGAAGCTCTGTTTACTAATTGAGAAACTGCATTATTCAAGGATTTACCTAATGCATTGCTAAACCAAGCTTTACCAAATCTGTCATAGTTATCTTTAACTTCATCACTTACTTGATCAACAACACCAAATAAAGTTAACAACTCAACAAATGCTTTGTGCGCTAATGTTCCTGCACAAGATACTTTTACTGCATCAGTTACTGTATCAACACACTCAAATTTATCACTAAAAACATATTCATCTACAACTACAGCAATTGCATCAGCTAATGCATTGAAAAGATCATGAGCATCTAAAGTTGAAGAGCCCAAGCTTACAAAATGTTTGTTAGGCAAATGTTTTTTAACCAAATCATGTAAAGCAGTTTTTACTACTAAATCACGAAATACACCATGAATAGTGTATTCTTTTTCACCTACATCTTTGAACGTATCCAATGGTGCAAATGCACTTACTTGTTGCACACTCACCAATGCCAATACGGTTAATGTCAAACTTTTGCAAAATGATGTTTGCATAATGAAACTCCCTATAAAATTATAATTATAATACGCTACAATTCCAGACTAAATAAACACGATGTTTATCTATGAAAATTTACAGGGATAAACTACACTGATAGAAAAAAAAATTCAACCTATTTTTTAATCTTTTTTTGAATAAGTTTTTAAAAAAAAATTCAAATCCATACATTTAGGTATTTCATTAAACTTTTTTTATTTTTTTCATATTTTTTATTAATTGATCAATTTCATCAGATGTATTATAACATGCCAAACTTACACGAACTGATGCATCAATATTCCATTTTTTTGCCAACGGCTGTACACAATGATGCCCAGCCCGCACTGCAATACCATAATCGCTCAAAAATGCAGCAACATCATGAGCGTGCATACCATCAACAACAAAGCTTACAAGATGCCCTTGTTTTTTCAGTTGTTCAATCGGGCCTAAAATGCGTATTGCTGAAATTGTTTGCAAGCCATTAATTAATTGTTTCATTAATGCAGATTCATGTTGTTGAATATCATGCATATTCTGTTTTTGTAACCATCGCAATGCAGCAGCCAAACCAACTGCTTGTACAATAGGAGGCGTACCGGCTTCAAATTTTTGAGGCGTTTTTAAATAGTTTGCATCATGCCAATCGACATCAAACACCATGCCTCCACCAAGTTGATACGGCACCATACTCTCTTGTAATTCTTTTTTTATATACAATACACCAATACCGGTCGGCCCAAAAACTTTATGCCCTGAGAATACTAAAAAATCAATTTTTTCTTTTTTTACATCGATTGTATCATGAGCCATTACTTGTGCTGCATCCACCAACAATTTTGCGCCAACTTTGTCTGCATAGTTTGCTAAAATAGCAACTTCGGTCTTTGCACCGGTCACATTTGAAAGGGCTGAGCATGCAATTAGTTTTGTATGGTTACTGACAAATTTTGATAACTGTTCATATGCCAAAGTTCCATCATCATGTACCGGCAGAAACTTAAGCGTTGCGCCTGTTTTTTGCGCAACACGTTGCCAAGGCAACAAGTTTGCATGATGCTCATATTCGGTGAGCAGTATCTCATCACCTTGTGTTATATGCTGCATTGCCCATGAATAAGCGATTAAATTTATTCCTTCTGTGGCATTTTTTACAAAAATAATCTCATCAGGTTGCGCACCTATCGCTTGAGCAACTGTTGCACGAGCATCTTCATACAGTTGTGTTGCTTGCTCTCCAAATGTATAGATACCACGATGAATATTCGCATTATGTTGAGTATAAAAATCAACAACTGCATCAATCATCATCTGTGGTTTTTGCGTAGTTGCTGCATTATCTAAATATATAAAAGGCTTATCTTTTTTATTTTCAAAAATTGGAAATTGATTACGTATCTGTTCAATGTTCATAAACGGCCCTACTGTATTATTATACATATAAGATTCTAGTGTAATAACAATAAATTATGAAATAAAGAGTGTTTAAAGATTTGTATTTATACTACCGGCTGAACATCTGCAAAAAAAGCATCTTCCAGCAATAGCATTGCATCATTTTCTGACAAACCACGCGCTTGCAAATAAAATAAAATATCTTTATCAAAAGAACCGATTGCACTTCCATGTGCACATTGCACATCATCTGCCAAAACCTCCAGACTTGGAATTGTGTGCGCCTGTGCAGTTACATCCATCAACATAAATTTGCTTTGCTGATTTGCCACCACTTGTTGTGCATTTTTTTCGATACGAATCATACCCAAATGTGTAGCATGCGATTGTTGTCTATGTAGACCTTTTGTTACTGAAACTGATTCGGTTTTTCCAACTTGATGATGTTGCATTGTTTTTAACCATTGCGTTGTGTCATCACTGCCAACAAAACCGTTATACAAATGCGCATGTGCATGCTTACCCTGTAATATCGACTGTAGGTGATTATAAACTGTTTTTTCATACCAACCATACCATTTAAACAAACTATACTCTTGTTGATAACAAACTATGTGATTATACGATTGTATTGCATGTTTATTTTTTTGTATGCACGTTAGTTGTGCATAAGGCTCTAAAAAAATAGAAATAGTATTAATGCTTCTACCCAATAGATCGTGCGCAATAGTAATTGAACTTGATTGTTGCACAATAATATACAGATTATTAACCTGCATTTGCGCGCTCAACACTATAGGCAAAGCAATACACATATCAAAAGAAACCCCTGAAGGAACATATAATACATATGAACGATCACAAGTATCCTTTGCTAATAAAGCATAATGATCATGTTTATAACTATGATATGTTTTATTTAATATATATTGTTGTGCAATAGCAGGAAATGCTGCAATAAAATCATCTGTATCATAAATACCGACACCTTGTGACAGATCAATAAAAGATTGTTTTTCATATGACACACCAACCGGATCAAAACTAAATTCCGGCGCTTTACAAAAACGCCAATCATCATGTTGTTGCATTAGCCAATTGATCCTTCCATTTCGTGCGCAATTAAACGATTTATCTCAACGGCATATTCCATCGGCAACTCTTTAACAAATGCATCAATAAAGCCATTTACAATTAATGCACGTGCTTGTGCATCATTAAAACCACGAGACATAAGATAGAAAAGCTGTTCATCATTAATCGTACTCACAGATGCCTCATGGCCAATATGTGCAGTTTTTTCTTGTATATCAATAGTTGGATAAGTATCCGAACGCGATGCACTATCTAACAATAACGCTTCACATTGCACCGTTGCTTTTGCATGAGTTGCACCTTTGACAATCTTGAGCAATCCGCGATAACTTGCACAACCGCCATCTTTTGAAATTGATTTTGAAATGATGTTTGAAGTTGTATGTGGTGCCAAATGTATCATTTTTGCTCCGGCATCAAGAGATTGACCATTGCCTGCAACAGCAATAGAAATCACTTGACCTTGAGCACCGGGCTCTTGCAAAATAATACATGGATATTTCATGGTAACTTTACTACCAAAATTACCATCAATCCATTCAACAGATGCATTTTTTTTTGCAATGGCACGTTTAGTTACTAAGTTATATACATTGTTAGACCAATTTTGAATTGTAGTGTAACGAATTTTTGATCTTGGATGAGCAATAAGTTCAACAACTGCACTATGCAAAGAATGTTGACGATACACCGGTGCGCTACACCCTTCGACATAATGTACAAAGCTATCCTCATCGGCAATAATAAGTGTCCGTTCAAATTGACCCATCTGTTGTGCATTAATTCTAAAATAAGCCTGTAATGGCATATCCATATGCACACCTTTTGGTACATACACAAAACTACCACCTGACCACACTGCAGAATTCAATGCTGCAAATTTATTGTCCCGTGCAGGTACGACTGTGGCAAAATGTTTTTTAAATAGTTCAGGATACTCATGCAATGCAGAACTCATATCAGCAAAAATAACCCCTTTTTTTGCCCATGTTTTGCGTAAACTTTTATATACCACTTCCGATTCATATTGCGCACCCACTCCGGCTAAATATTTTTGTTCAGCTTGTGGAATACCTAATTTAATAAATGTATTTTTTATATCGTCAGGAACATCATCCCATGATTGTTTTTGAGCTTGAAGCGGCTTTACATAGTAATATATATCATTGGGATTTAATCCGGATAAATCAGGACCCCATTCGGGCATCGGCATAGATTCAAAAATTGCTAATGCTTTGAGTCGAAAATCAGTCATCCATCCAGGTTCATTTTTTTGCTCTGATATGTCAGTAACAATTTTTCTGTTTAACCCTTTAGGAACTTTATAAAAAATAGTATCAGCCTGTTGCATTAATCTGTCCATCATAACCATGTTGTTCAACATGCATCGCTAATTGATAATCACCTGATTTGACAATAGTTCCATTGCCCATAATATGCACATAATCAGGTTTAATATAATTCAATATGCGTTGATAATGAGTAATAAGTATAATCGCAAGATCCGAATTTTCTTGTTTTGCAACGGCAAGCGCATGCGAAACAATCTGCAATGCATCAACATCAAGCCCTGAATCTATTTCATCTAAAATGACAACTTTTGGCTTTAATAACAACAGTTGCAACATTTCCAACTTTTTCTTTTGGCCCCCGGAAAAACCTTCATGTAAGTTGCGATAATATAATGCATGATCCATTTGTAAAAGATCAAAATAATGCAAAACTTTTTCTTTTAATTCTTTGGGATTAATATGACCATGTATCGATTCATACGATGCTTTTAAAAATGAAGCAATAGGAACACCTGAAATTTCATACGGTTGTTGAAAACTTAAAAAAAGACCTTGTTGCGCACGTTTGTGTACCGGTAAAGACAATATATCTTTGCCATGCAAAAAAACCGATCCTGATTTAATATCATAATGAGGATGCCCCATAAGCGAAAGCGCTAAGGTACTTTTGCCCGAACCATTTGGGCCCATTAATGCATGCACCATTCCTGACTTTAACTCAAGATTAACATCATGCAAAATATGTTGATTCTCAATTGAAATTGAAAGATTATGTATCTCTAATGCGTTCTTCATAGTTCCTGTTATTGTTAAGTGTGTATACCTTTTACCATAACATGTATCTCTAAAAACAGAAAGAGGCAATCGTTTTATT
Source organism: Candidatus Dependentiae bacterium (assembly GCA_040878395.1). Taxonomy (NCBI): domain Bacteria; species Candidatus Babelota bacterium. Next base: position 45,030 of record JBBDMI010000014.1, read on the forward strand.
GATTACCTCTTTATAGCTTTTTAAAAAAATATTCTAATCTGCAACGTAAGCAGATTCTGCAGCATTATTATTTAGATATGTGCGAAACAAATAAGCTGCAACACCGACAACACCTGTTATGATAGCAACCGGAATTCCTATTTTTTTAACTTTTAAAACAATGGTACTGCCTTCATCCTCTGTCGATAGCTCAACTTTTAATCTATGATATGCTTCTGCATGTGTTTCAAAATCATTTTTTTCTTTTGCAGTAGCAAGTGCTTGTTCTAAATCTTCAAGTGATAGTGATGACTGCTTATCATCACCTGAAAACAGTTGTTTTGCACGTGTATAGGCATTTCCATTTTCTGAAGGCAACGAACTTAAATCTTCAAGCGATGCTTTGCGCCCACAACTTTGTTTACAATTCTCTTCTGGACAAAATTGCGCAACCAATCCCATTGGAGATAAAAGGACCATTAACAAAAACAAATTACTTTTTTTCATATTCATCATAAAAAAAAATCCTTTACTTAAAAAGAAATGAAATATTACCAAAGTGAGTTTAAAATAAGACAAAAAAAATAGGAAGAGTTTTTTAATGCGAACTATTAGATATCTCTTTTGCAAGAAAACCGATACCACCAAAACATATCGCTACAAAAAGCAGCGTTGACCAATTGTGCATTGTTTGCTGTTTTGTCACCAAATAGCTATGTTGAATCTCAAGCGCTTTTTTCAATTCACCCTACTCAAGCGCATCTTCCATCTGTTTTCTCGTTTGCTCATTTACTATAACTGACGTAAGCAAACTGCGTTCTAAATCAGAAAAAACCGGATATGAAGCAGATACAGCTGACAACGAAAAACTACTTAAAAATAGATATATTAAGAGAACTTTCATAAAATGAAGTATAACAAAAAAATGCATTTTGATACAAATAGTTCAAGTTACAACACGCAATAATTCATGCAATGAAATATCACCTTGCTTTACTTTTTCAAAACCATCATACAACAAGCTAACGGTACCGTCACGTTTTGCTTGAGCACGAATGTCATCAATTGATGGATTATGAGAAATCAATGCACGCATTGCATCATTTAATGTTACCAATTCAAAAATACCAATTCTACCTTTGTGCCCAACATCAAAACAGTCTTGGCACCCTTGAGATTCGCACACTGTTTGCATCTCAATACCATGCATATCACAAAACTCTTGTTCTTTTTCAGTTAAATTACGCTCTGTTTTACAGGCAGAACATAATAAACGAACCAAACGTTGCGCTAAAATGCCGGACAAACTTGCATTAATTAAAAACGGTTCAATACCCATATCCATCAAACGCATAATAACCGAAGGTGCATCATTCGTGTGTAATGTACTCAGCACCGAATGACCTGTCATTGCAGCTTGAATTGCAATGCGTGCCGTTTGTGCATCACGAATTTCACCGACCATTACAATATCTGGATCTTGACGCAACAATGAACGCATACCCTTTTCGAAGGTAAAGCCGGCTTCAGGATGAATATGCCCCTGAGTAATGCCCTCAATATGATATTCAATTGGATCTTCCAAAGTAATAATATTTTTATCAACAGTATTTATATGTGATAAACCTGCATATAACGTGGTTGTCTTACCCGATCCGGTCGGACCGGTAACCAAAAAAAACCCTTGCGGCTCTCTAAGTAACTGTTCAAATTGCGATAAAACATGTGATGACATACCAAGCCGTGCAATGTTAATCGTTTTTTCAGACGGATCTAAAATACGAATCACCATCTTTTGACCAAACAAGGTAGGAAAAGTAGAAATACGCAAATCAATCTGTCGCTCATCATCAGCAATCTGAAATTTGCCATCCTGAGGAATACGTTTTTGAGCAATATCAATATGAGCTAAAACTTTTATGCGCGAAATGATTTGAGGCATAAGCATAGTATCAAAAAATGCATGATCATACAAAATACCATCAATACGTAAACGAACGCGCAACCCATCTTGACACGATTCTAAATGAATATCGGAAGCACCTCGTTCAATTGCATTATGCAAAAGTGCATCTACAATTTGAATAACAGATCGATCCTGCATATTACTCACGACAACTTATTTCTTTTTTTGTGCATTATGTGCACGCTTATCGATCTCTTCACGTTCTTTTGCTGTTTCTGTTTGCTCAAACTGCTCTATCTTTTCTTCAATAAATTCTTGTTGATCAAGCTCTTCTTGCCGTACAGGCAAATCATCAAGAGCTTCAATTTGCGCCTCTTTTACATAACTCACCGGTTCTGTTAATGATTTATTGTAATACATACGAATCATGTTGATAATATCAGTCTGAATCCCAACATTAAAACGAATATCATACGAAACGTGTGCACCAATTTTATCCAGTAATGCTTGATCACTGGGATCAGCTGCCACAACCAACAACATATTCTGATCTTGTTCATAAGGAATAATTGCATTGCGCAATAAAAAATCTTTAGGGAATTTTTGCAACATGAACGAATCAAAAAAATAACCGTCAACATCCATATAAGGAACTTGATACAAAATACTTAATGCTTTAAGTATATCCTCTTTTGAAACCAACCCTTGATCAAGCAAAAAATCGTCAAATTGCTCATGACTCGATTGCGCAAAGCTATGCTCAAGATCATCATTCATTTCCGGTGTAATAGCTTTTAATTGTACCAAAATATCTGTTAATTTCTTTACGTACATTTTGTCTTGCATAATATTATCCTAATCTTAATCCAAGGATAAACCCAATAGATGTACTTAAAACAATAGCAAAATTTGCTTTTACCCAATCAATATATGAACTGAGTACCTGTGCATCAAATGCGGTTGATGCCGGCCTTACATTAAATAATTCTTGGATTTTAGCCCAATCAATGGTTAAATGTAACACATCAAATTGCTCCAAAATAACTAATGAAACAATAAACAAAACCAATAATAGAATATACTTTAGATATTTTTTAATTAAGAAACCTACTATAAATCCAATCCCCAAATAGATTCCCCAATCGAGCAATGTGTATTTCCACTCATGAAACCGCTCAACTAAAGTATTTGATTTTGCAGCCTCTTTTGCTGATTCAAACGCTCCGGAAACCTTTTCTGTAACACCTTGTATAGCTTCAGGCATCATTCCTTGTTCACTTGACATTGACATACTCCTACTCTTTTAATTCATCATTATTTACTATTAGTATAATGAATAATTATTGCTGCAATCAAGAAAAAGGAAGTAAAAAGCTATTTTTATCCCTTGAGTATAGGTTATTTTATATGTATAGCCAGCTGTTCTTCATGGTATAATAGCCATTTTTTTCTTTCAATTCCCCCTGAATACCCTCCAAGAGCTCCATCGGCATTAATGACCCGATGGCACGGAATGAGAATGGCATATCGATTAGCGGCATTAGCACGAGCAACCGCACGAAATGCAGATGGATGCTTTATTGCTTGAGCTATCTGCTTATAAGAACATGTCTGCCCAAAAGGAATCACTTGCAACGCTTGCCAAACTGTTTGATAAAAGAGTGAATCAAATAGAGAGATCGGAGTTTTAAAGTCTGCCAAACCGTGTTGAAAATATTCTTTTAATTCCTGTTGAATCGACACTATAGGCTCTGTATACCCCAATGTTATATTTGAAGATCTCATTCTACATAGGCGTTGCACTTCATCTGCCACATTTTTAGCATCTAAAAATGATAATAAACAAAGATCTTGTTCATCTGCAACTGCAATCATAGGACCAACAACTGTTTGTATTTCAATTGCATAGAGAAAATTATTATGAAATTTTTTTGAAGAAATAAGATGAACAAACATAATTGATCCTCCTGTGAAACATTTAGCAACAAGTAAGAACATTTCTGACTATATTTATTGATCTCAGAGCATAAGCATACTTTGAATTGTACGCAACTTAACAAGTGTTGCTATATATTTCGGACAATAAAAAAAGCACCCAGAAAATGAGTGCTTTTTTTAATTTGTATCTTAAAGATCTATTTTAGATCAAATCTTTAAGAGCTTTTCCTGGGCTAAATTTAGGAACTTTTTTAGCTGGAATAGTCATTTTTTTACCAGTTGCTGGATTCACACCAACACGGCTTTTTCTTTTCATTACTTTAAAAGTACCAAAACCAGTTAAAACAACTGTTTTGTCTTTTTTCAAAGCACCACCAACAGTTGTGATAAATGCTTCTAAGCATTCCTTACAAGTTGATTTTGGCAAGCTAGTTACTTTAGCCATACTTTCAACTAATTCTGCCTTATTCATAAGCGTATCCTTTTAATATTTGGTTTTGTTCTATGATTACCAATAAAAAAACAAACCTCATAAATGCAATCTATTGAGATGCATTGACTTTGTCAAGCTTATTTTTTTGGTGCCGAGAGCCGGACTCGAACCGGCACAACCTAAAGGTCGAAGGATTTTAAGTCCTTTGCGTCTACCATTCCGCCACCTCGGCATATAGTCTAAGATTTAGCTTCTCCTACTCCTTTTTTTTATATAATCTTAATACATCATTACTCTTTTTGTGGAGGCGGCACCCGGGATCGAACCGGGGATAAAGGATTTGCAGTCCTCTGCCTTACCACTTGGCCATGCCGCCCTTTTTTTATCTATTTTTAAAGCTTCATCTTCCGAGCCAATTCATCAGTACTTATTATACGTATTTTTGATGATTCTTCAAGCTCTTTTTTATCAATTATCTTCTTTAGATATGGTTTTGTACATTTTCCTTCAACCGGCAACCCTTTTTGATGCCATTCTGCCATACCTGCCTCATATGCCCAAACATTTGAAAAGCCCATATCTTGCAATTTTTTAGCTCCAAAGCCACTCGCTGTACACATGTAATTAGAGCAATAAATTACCAACTCAGATTTATCTTTATCAAGGTTTGCAACAAACTTATCTAGACCGTCAACAGATACATTGATTGAATCTTTAATATGACAATCATTAAAGTAATCTGCATCAAGTACATTAATAACAAATAAACCTTCTTTTTTTTGCTCACCAAAACAACCCGGAAGCAATAAAAGAATACTCAATGACATTATATATTTTGAAATCATGTTATACATTTTTAATAATCCTTTATTATTCATAACCTAGCACAAAAAAAATCTTGTGCAAATTACTTAACAGTTAGCGCATTATTTTGAAAAAACGACTCCATCTCATACGTTTGAAAAAATCGATTGGGTGTTTCAACAGATCAAAAATCCACCATGATTCATCACTATCTAATGACCAAATCAAGAATACAATTTTACCATGAATTAATTGTCCGTTAATCGGCCCAAAACAACGACAATCTTTACTTCCTAAACGATTATCGCCCATACACCAATATTGATTTTCACCTAATTGTACACGGAAAACGTCTGACCCATCCCAATAATTTTCTTGTGTATTCATTTGACGATCTTCTTGTGGTTCACGAATTGGTGTACCAGGCCACATCAAAATCGGTTTGCCATCCGCACCGGTTACAATACGATTTGCCTTCATACGATAAAATGGTTGGTCTGCATACGATTTATTCGGGTCATATGAATAAAAAGTTACATTACGCCAAAAATCATCAATTGAACGACCGGTCATATGTTGGAACAATCCTGATGGATCAACTTTATATACCGCAATTAACGGATATTTATTCAAATATGGTTCATCCAGCTTTTTATTATTAAGATATATTACCGGTTTACCATCTTCAATTTTACCCTCAACCAAATCTCCCGGTTGGCCTATAACACGTTTTGTCCAGTTTGATGGGCCCCATACATAATTTTGATACAATCGTGTTAATTTATCATCTGAATAATTAAAAGTTGGATCATTAAATGAAATAATGTCACCACGCTTTGGCGAACTGAATAAATAACTAAATTTATCAGCAAAGAAGCGTTCGCCAACCAACATGGTCGTTTCCATCGATCCACTTGGAACTTGGTATAAACCGAATCCAAATGTACGAATTAAAAAAACGAGCAATAATAAACCACCCATTTCTTTAAAATTTGCTGTTGAGAAAAAAGGTGGTTTCTCTTTCTTTTCTCTTCTTCTCATTCCAAACATGTATAAAACCTTTCCTGTTATAATGAAACTATTTAACTAAAAAATATTAATGGATTCACACGCTTTTCATGCGAATAAACTTCAAAATGTAAATGTGATGCATCGCGTCCGGTTTTGCGTACATTACCGGTTGATCCAACATGCCCTATCAACTGCCCTTGCTTCACTGATTGTCCCTGCGTTACCAACATCTTATCTAAATGAGCATAGCGTGTTTTATAGATTTTGTTATGTTTTATTATAATTGTTTTGCCATATCCCACAGGATCTTCATACGCTCGTTCAACGATGCCTGAAGCTGCAGATTTCACTCGAGTACCTTTTAATGCGGCCATATCAATACCATTGTGAAACTGTTTCCGCCCACTTGGTAATTTTCTCATTCCAAAATAAGAGCTTAACCAAAACTTCTGTTTTTCAATTGGCCATATAAAATCTATATCTTTTTTTTTAATATCAACTTTTTGTTTTGGCTGCTCAGTCACTTGACGTATAGAATCTATTTCAATTTTTGCTTCAGCTATCGGCTGCATTCCTGCATGTTCAATTGATAATGGCATTTCAATAGAAGCCAAATGCTTTTCTACCATTTCAGGATAAGATACATCACATGATTTATTTAAAGAACTTATAATATCTCTCATTTGGGCCATCTTATCAACTTCTATGATATAAGCATGATATTCTCTGTGCAAAAAAGCAAATGATAAGCCGGCTACACATAACGCTACTCCAACGAGCATATTGGAACGAAAATTTAATCTGTTAATCACGTTGCCCTAATTGTTTAAATTTTAGTCACCGATGCCCGTTCAACCCAACCGACCATTTTATCATAATCGATTTTATACCATTGCTTTGCCGATGCATCAACCGAAACTAATGCTCCTTTTTTTAAGGTACCAACGGTATAAAATGACTTATTAGGTCCATTATATACCGCAACATCATCTTGCATAACCAATGCTTGTTGCTTATTTGCATGATATGCGATCACAATTGGCCATACAACAAAGCCTAATAACATAATTACTAAACCCATATAGAGCCGTTTTTTTTCTCGATTACTACAACCAATCCATAACCAAAAAAGAAGATACCATAATCCCAGAAATAATAGTTGCCAAACAAGAGGCGATACCTTTTTTGTTAATAATAAAAACCAATCATACACCTGATCTGACAAAGTTGGTTCAGATAATCCCATTTTAGCATGCAAGTAATGCATGTTTTGCCTGCCTAATGCAAAAACTGTTGCGTCACCATATTTTTGAGCGCGTAACCAATATAAAGTCGCTTTGAGATAATCTTGCATATGATAGGCGGCATTCCCCATGTTATACCAAACAGCAGCATCTTTATGTTTTATTTTTTTATACGTTTGTAAAGAGTCCGCATACTCAAGTTGTTGATAAGAGTTATCTGCCTTTTTAAACAATGGTGCATCTTGCGCAATCAATGCAATAGGCAAGAAACAAAAAAGATAATACTTTATATTCATCAAACTATCCTTTCAAGTTCTGCAAGCCATTGTGCAGCTTCATGAAACAAACGTAGAACTTCTTTTGGGCCTGCAGCACCTGCATAAGCAGCTTGTGAAATTTTATCAAAAAACACAGACCATTCATGTTTTTTTTCATGTTCCCATGAACTTTTGGCAATAATATCATTCACCTCAGTGCTGCTCAATTGCGCAACTGCAACAGATAAACGATGCGCAATCAATTGCATAAATATACCATATAACAAACGTGTATCATGATAACGATACGCGCGAGCAAGTTGTTTTTTTGCCAACTTAAATGCACGTTGCTTTATATAATGAGGTGCAATTTTTTGAACTAGCCAACCGGAACGATACAGTAATACATAGCATAATGAACTGAAAAGTGGCATTACTAACAAGAAAACAAACCACCAGAATGACAATACACTGTTTCTCGGATAATCCGATAATCTATACTCGATTAAAGGCGCAATATCATCTTGTATAGATACTGGCTCACCACCGGATACATCCGGAAGCGGCGCTGATGCCTTACCGGGCAAAATTGAAATGAATAAAGGAGTAGTATGCAATGTTTTATAGGTGCGTCCTTCAACATCAAAAAATGCAAATGTTTGCTCAGGGATTTCCCAATCCCCTTCTTGCATTCCTTGTACAATGTATTCAAATGTTTTCTTTTGTCCAAATGGCCTATTTTCAACCGCGCTTTTTGAAAAATAATATTTAAAAGTTTCAGGCATATCCTGCAATATCGGTTCTTTTAAACTGATCATATTGCCATCACCTTCAATTGACAAACGCAAAACCATTCCTTCATATTTCTTTGCAACTGCCGGTTGAATTTTTGCACGATAAGCAAGAAAGTTTCCAACAGCATCAACCTTGCGCTGCTCATCGGGTAATGCACGCACTTGTAACGTTAATGCATTTGAATATACTCGTTTACGTTCATAACGAGGACCAAAAAATATAGCAAAATGTCCCAATCCACTGTGCATAGGTAACTGTTTATTATAATCAACAAAATAAGCCGGAATAACCAATTTTCCTGCCTGATTTGCATACATGTCCCATTGCCATTCATAAAAAATATATTCCGTACCATCAATTTCTTGTACCCCTTTTTTTGGGCCAATTTTTTCAGTAACCTGAATAGTATCCGGATCGTTAGTGATAATCTGTTCAACTGAAATATCATCACTTTCAGGGAAATATAAACGTAAAACTGTTTTTACTTTTTCTCCAACAAATACGGTATCTTTATCTGTCCACAGACGTAATTGAACATCACCATTCTTTTTCTTTGATGATGCATGTGATCTGTTTGCTCTATTTTGCGTTACCTGCTCCGCTTCAACACTCATTCGTATAGAATTTGAGCGCTCTTTAGTGCTTGGACTATAAGCGGGCCCTAAACTATATGAACCCGGCCTGTCAATCTGCACTTGATAGGTAAGCTGTGCTGTTTTTTCTCCATTAACCGTAATAAGACTGTAACCGGTTTTGCGTACAGAAAAATCTCTTAATCCTTTAATTTGCATATCTGCGGCTGCATCTGCATTATCCAATGAAACTTTTATTAAAAAAGGTTCGCCCGCTGCAACTTGTGAAACTTTGTTTCCATTAATATTGGTAACTTCCATTACAAGTTTTGCATGCAATCCAACATGTACTAATACAAGTAAAAAACCAATGTATCTGTATTTACCAACAATTTTGTCCATCCTGTCCTGCCATTTCGTGACTAACTAAAGCTTTTACCATTCGTTTATTCAATTGAGCATCTCGACCTTCACGTTTTTCAAGTACCCGTTCTAATGCCGGATCAAGTTGTTGTACCGGTTGCGCTGCTTCCTCTTGTTCAAGGATATCTTGTTCTTTTTGCTCACCTTGCATATCCTGTTGTTGTGCGTCATCTTCATTTTCACCTAAGGATTGATCATGATCGAACTGTTTTTCTTGTTGCTGTTTTTGCTCTTCATCTTCCGTATTTTTATTAAACTCGTTACGTTTGTCCCGTTGATTATCCTGTTGGGATTGCTGTTCCTCTTTATCTGGCCCACCCTCTTTTTCGTCTTCTTGATCGCCTTGTTGGTCAAGACGGTCATCATTTCCTTTTTTTGGCTGTTCATCCTGTTTTTGTTCGTCACCCTCGGATTCTTGTGAATCATCAGACGATTCATCTCCATCTTTTGGTGAACTGTCTTTATCTTGTTGACCATCTTTTTTACTTTGCTCGTCTTTGCCTTGGCAATCATTACAATCATTACTATCTTGCTCTTGATCATCTTCCTTGTTTTGATCATTGTCCTGTTTTTGTTGATCTGATTGTTGTTGATCCTGATTTTGATTATCCTGCTGATCTTTGTTTTGATCTTTATTTTCTTGATTATTTTTTTCTTGTTGCTGTTGCTCTTGTTGGTCAAGTATTTTTTTTACCGTCTCATGATTATGCTTTGCGTGTTCATTTTCCGGATTAAGCATCAACGTTTGCTCATAACTCAACAATGCTTCTTTTAATTCTTCTGCTTTAACATGCGTATTCCCTTTATTAAAGTAAGCCTGTTCTTTTAATGTACGCGATGCTTTTTCATTTTGTGCAGCAGCTTCAAACAATGCTTTTGCTTGCATAAGATCTTCATTTTGAAAAGCAACTACACCCGCATCATATAACAACTCAGGATTATCCGGTTGCTCCGTGACCAATGTTTTGAACTGCTGACCTGCTTGAGCCCATTGTTCTTTTTGTGCACTATGTACTGCACGATCATAGTCAAATAGCCCATGGGCATTGCAAACTACTAACAGAAAAATAATTAACTTCTTCATAATAACCATTCAATTGCAAAACAAATAAAACTGATTAACAACGGATAATGATACTGTTCTTGAAACTGTGTAACCATCTTATCTTCAAGATGTTCTTTTTCAAATGAACGTACAAATTGCTGAATTTTTTTAATATCATTACTGTTTTCTGTAATCGGTACAAACATCCCCCCGGTATCTTCTGCCAAACGATGTAAAATGCCTTCATTCATACGAGAAATCACTACATTGCCTTGTGCATCATGTTGATGTCCCGTTTGCTTTGATCGTCTATCATATAAAGGAATCGGTGCACCTTCAGGAGTCCCCACACCTACTGTAATTATATGCAAACCAATCTTGGCTGCATCTTTTTTCACTTGCGTTAAATTACTGGAGAAATCTTCACCATCAGTAAAAATTAATAACAGTTTATTTTTACGTTCAGGCATTTTTTTAAACAATAAAATCGCTTCTTTTATTGCTTGTTCAATCGCAGTGGTTCCCGATGAGATTGTCTCAACATCAATTGAATCTAAAAACATATTAAATGCAGCTTTATCGTCAGTAAGTGGACATTGTAAAAAAGTTGAACCGGAAAATAGAAGTAATCCTACACGTTCAGTCGGCAACGATCCTAACAATTTTTTTATTTTATTTTTTGCAAAACTTAAACGATCTGGTTCTAAATCTTGTGCTAACATACTGCGTGAAATATCAAGCGCAATAAGCAGGTCGCGCCCTTTCTGTGTAACCGCATGTTCAGCTTCATTCCATTGTGGTCGCATTAATGCAACAGCCAAAAAAAACATCCCTGCTAAAAACAGAACAATTTTGACTATAGATCTTATGAATGAATAATGTCGTAACACATTTTTTATTTGATTCGGACCGGCCAATAAATGCACTACCGCATTTGTTTTGTATAATCGATACATTAATATAACGGTAGCTACAATAATATAAGGTAAAACCTTCCACAACATATCCGGCCGTGCAAAATGTATATTAAAATCCATAATGTTCATAAACTAAACCACACAAAAGTTGCAACACTTAATTCAACAATTAACAATGCTAGAATAAACCAAATTACAGAAAATGCGATATCATACCATTTACTAAATATAGGAACCTCTTGCTCTGATGTTTCCAATGCATTGATCGTATCATAAATTGCACGCATATCATTCGGTTTTTTTGCCAAGAAGAATTTACCACCGGTTTCATGCGCAATAGATTCCAATACATCACGATTGATGCCCGGAATTAATGCCATGCCCATATGAGTATGCACATATGCAGGTTTATCATTGCCCACACCAATTGCATACACTTTAATGCCAAGTTGTTTGAGTATTTCAGTCACAACTTGCGGACTCATATCGCCATCGGTCGGTTCACCATCAGTGAGTAAAATCATAATTTTACTTTTTGCTTTTGAATGTTTCAAGCGATTTGCAGCGGTCAAAACACCGGTAAACAATAAGGTGCCATCCGGATTAATAAATCCTAAATAAAGTTCTGAAATCACTTTTTTTAATAACTGTTTATCCATAGTTAATGGCACACGAGACAATGCATCATTTGCAAAAAGAGCCAGTCCAATTGCATCATTATCACGCTTATCAACAAACCGAATCGCTTCTTGCTTTGCAACATCAAGTCGTGTGCGCGGATCACCCGCTTCATCCTGAAAACGCATACTTCCTGAAATATCCAATACCATCATAATATCAACACCTTCAACCGGCACCCGCGAATCCATATCCACTAAACGTGGCTGCGCAATAAGCAATGCAAGAGTTGATAAGGTAAGCAATCTTAACAGAAAGAAAAATGATGCGTATATATGTTTTGTTTGTATATTATTTTGAAAAAATTGTTGTACTAAAGTAAAACGATAACGCACCGGACGATACATTTTCAGTCGCAACCAACAAAACAAAAAAATTGCTGGAATAAGCCAATAAAGATAAGATAATTGTTGCCACTCTAACGTATAATTCATTACTGTTCCTGCTGTATAAACCACCGGTGAACCCGATCTTTAAACTCCGTATCTGTTTCATCTTCACGCATGTACATTGGTTCACCAATCACTACATTGACCGGATGATAATGCACCCAAAACGTATTGGGTGGATACACTTTTTCCAAGTTAAACATCCGTACCGGAATCACCGGAAGATGCATTTTTTTTGCCAACAAAGAAAAACCACCATAAAAATCATGTACTTTGCCATCAGTGTATCGTGCACCTTCAGGAAAAATCATAACATGCGTATTATATTTTTTTATCAAATCAATTGTTTTTATCAAGGAACGTCCCCCCCTTTGCGGGCTGGACATATCAACTAAAACCGCTACGCGCGGCAACAACAAACGGAACAACCAAAACTTGGTTAACCATGTCATCGCCAACCAAATATGCGGATGACTATTGACCAATGAGCCCAATAAAGGAACATCAAACGATGAAGAATGATTAGCCACAAAGATAGCCGGATCTTCAGGAATATGCTCTTTGCCTGTGATATGAATCGGCAACCACGAAGCCCACAATACAGCTTTATACATTATATGAGATACAAAAAAATATACCCTATTGTAACGATACTTTTGTGGCACCAAAAACACCAATACTAACATCGGCAAGGCTATGACAGACATTACCAATAAAAATAAAAGGCGCCCGAAAAAATTATATATAACAGTTTTTATCGATATTTTATTCATTTGGATAATACAGGCTAAATTGATCATGAACTCGTTTTACATACATAGTTTTAAAATATGATACCACAAACGGCACGAATGAAAAGAAGAGGAACTTGCCATAAAGTGGTGAAATGTAATGCAATACAGTCCACAAACCAAAGCATGCCAGCACTGAAATCAAACAAAAAGGAAAATTATACACAAACATTACAATGCCACGCACAATAGATAAAAGCCACGATTTAATGGTCCCATTACTATCAAAATAAAAAAGCACACTAAACACAAATGGGGGCAACATAATAAACGGTGATTGATCATACAAAAACTGTGCAAATGGATGTAATGTTTCATATATTAATGATTGACCATTTAACCATGCAAGAGCATTCAAAACCGCATCACCCAGATGCGACCGTACAAAATTAAACAAAAAATATAAAACAACAAAACCTATTGCTGTTTTTTTTGCATGCTCTTCAAAATAATGGAATCCCTTGGGTTGCACCGATGGACGCACCAACATTAATAATGAAAATGCTAAACAAACAATCAGCACAGAATCAATCAAATACCAAGCCGGCCCAAGCAATATACATTCGGGATAATAGCAACCGATCTCAAAAACAAATACCAATAATATAAGCCACCAAAAGTAATACAAAAGATTACCATAGGTTTCCATTGCAGTTTTTAAACTGACCAATAAAAAAAGCTTAAAATTCTTTGGGATAAATAAAGCTAATGAATCTTTCCATGAACGCAGTAAAAGCATCTTGATGATCTCCATATCAATTTAAAGTATAAGTATATATACAAAAAATCTACCAAAATGGGAGAATTCATACAAGATGCTTTATATTTACCTTGAAAATAATGATCAAACAACAATATCCTGCATAACTGCATCAATATCTTCTTGTAACGACTCACATGACCAATCAAGCCATTTATTTACCATTAAAGCGACACATGGAATGCCGGTGACAAAACAATAAAATTTATTCCAAAATAGATAAAACTCTCCTCTAGATAACGTTTCAAACATAGCTTTTTTATATCTAAGTCTTTCTTCTAGACCTTTAGAAAGAGCTTCCTTTGTAACAAATTCATTATAGATTCGATCATAAAATTTCAACTCCCGAAGAGTAAAATATACTCCCATAAAACCAATCAAACCGAAGAATAACATCGGTTTGATTCCTGATAACTTTGCAAATGGCGCCTTAAATGCTTTACACATAGACAGCTTATTTTTTAAAGATAACATATATTCGTTGTTTACTTTTTCTTTATCTCGTAAATTCACTTCTGCATTTGTTGTATACGCATTACAAGCTATCAATAACATTATTGTGATCACACATTTTTTTTTCATTTTTAACCCTTCTGTTAACATATACTTTTTCTTTGAATTTCAATACTTTCTATCCGTTGTTGTAATAACTGTATTTTTTTAGTTAGTTGCGCTTTGTTCCCACGCTTATCAAAAATACTAAGAGCCCCCAATATTGAACCCATTGCCAAGCAAAAACTGCAACAAAAAACCGTTCCATAAAAAGAACGCCTGTATCCTGAAGACTCATCAATCTTATTTGCCATACAAAAAGCCAAAGTAAAGCCTACCAAAGAGACTATTGCAGCCGGTTTCAAAGTAAACTTTTTTACAGCATCATCAAGGATTTCTTCTTCTATTTCTAATTTCTGAAGATCATATTTAAGATTCGATAATAAGAATTCTTGAGTAAAATCTTCAGCAAAAATAAATTTGGCAACAAACATAACCGAAAAAAACGTTAATACAATTTTATTATTCATAACTTTCTTTTGTTCTAATATTTATAACTTACTTACAACTTTATGCCATTTCAAATTTACTAATCTCAATCTGCAATGCATTGATTGCGATTTCATGTGATGTTTGATTCGCTTGTGCAAAACCACATAAATATAAAAAAAATGTAATAAAAAATAGTTTATTTAAATTCATAGCATCTCTCTTTTAAGCATATACAGACTCTATCAGCAACTGCCTAATACTTACAAAATATTACTTATAACTAAACATTATAATGCTCGACACAACAGCTATAGATGCAACAGAACCCAAAATCTTTATTTCTTGATCATGTCTCTCTAACCATTTTTCCCAAGATTCAGACTTTAATTTTCTTTTTCGGCATTCTTCTTTTGCTTCTTCAAAATTTTCAAATGCTTGTATTATATCGGCTTTAATCAAAACAGGTTTTTCATTATCACGCTCAAATGCTACACCTTCTGCTTCTTGAACAATGTGATCGACCAAACGCAAGTCACCTTTAAAATATCTTGCAACCTCTTTTATTTCTTCGTTGGTTACATTACGAGGCACACGACTTGGTCTTGATAAACAAATTTGTAACAAGCGTTCATGATGAGCATCTGATGCAACTGGATTAAAATGATAAAGTTCACTTCTCAAATATCTAGGATTTAAAGACTGTGGGATATAACGCATTTTTCTAACAACACCAACAAGAACAATATTTTCTGTCTTTTTCATCTCATCAACCAATGACAAAAAATGCAAAACGGTATTTCTTCGATCAACAGAATAACCATCCTTTATCCGAGTCAATATTTGTAGTTCATCAATAACAACAAACTGAGGCTCTTTTGAGGCTAGTTCTATAATCGGCTTTAAGTTAACATCCAAAGATCTTTGGTTCGAATTGCGGTATGCATCACCAAGCAAATTCACACTAACAAAATAATACGGGTTTTTATAATATGCTTGACCAATAGACCTGGCTGCCGTTGTCTTTCCCGTTCCAGTTGGACCACAAAATAACATGACACCACTCTTTATGCTTCCATCTGAAAGTCCCTTTGCAGTCATCTTAAATTTTGTGGGCAAAAAATCAATAGCAGCATCAACAACATCTTGCTTTAAAGGCATGGGCTGAGCAACAATATAACGCTCATCTGTAATGGCACTTGTCGGCTCAAGAGTCTTATATGCTGTTAAAGCTGCACCGTGAGCCTGAGTTGTAATAATGATAAATAAAGCAAATATATAGTTTTTTTTCAAAATAAATCCTAAATCATAAAAGTTAATGTAAATGTTCACGCTCAAGTTTATCTCTATTATTAAAAATTCTCTTACTTCTTACTTATGGTAAGCTGTTTATAAAAAATATATTGATTTGAGTTTCGTCAGAATGTGACGTAAATGATATCGATAGATTTCATCGAGAGTTCCTTCATGTTTTTAAAAGTGTCTTAAACTTGTCTGCTTGCTTCACACAAAGAATCTTCGATCTTTTTTAATATTAAATCATACACATACAAAAGAAGCTGTCAATAGTATTTGCGAGCTCATTTAAATTTATTTTTTCATTTGTTGCAATATGATAATTTTGACAATTTTGCACACCCATTTTTGCACAATATTATGTTGCGCTTTCCCGATTTTTAATATTTTTTGCTTTTGTTGCACAATTTCGTTGCTTTGACAGCAATCAAACTAACATGTACATTTTTTATACACTATACACAATTTGCTTTGAATGAGCAGATATTGCCTATTGGCTTTTTTTTATAAAATCTATACCCTGTGATAGATAATGCACAAAACCATTTAGTAATCATATTATAGGTTTTCAACGCCGAACTTATTTGACTTTTTGAAAATTTTTTGATTATCCTAAAAATGATGGTAGGCGCTATTTATGCATATCGCATAGGTATTATAGGTATTTTTATAGGTATAAAAGATAGAATGAAAAAATTACTAATTGTTGAGTCACCCGCGAAAATCAAAACTATCTCCAAATTTTTGGGTTCAGATTTTAAAATCATGTCCACGGTTGGGCATATTATGGATTTGCCATCAAAAAAACTTGGTGTCACCCTTAATGATGATACTATAGAGCTTGAATACGTTCCTTTAGACCGAAAAGAACGCGTCATTGCCGATATCTGTAAAGCTGCCGCAACTGCACAAGAAATCTATCTTGCACCTGACCCTGATCGCGAGGGTGAAATTATCGCTTGGCATATTGGTCAAGAGATTGAAAAGCTTATTAAAGATAAAAGTCGCATTCATCGCATTACCTTTAATGAGATTACCAAGCCTGCAATTCAACAGGCTATTTTAGAAAAAAATCATATTGATTTGGATAAAGTAGCAGCACAACAAGCACGCCGTGTATTAGATCGCTGGGTAGGTTATGAAGTATCTCCAATATTATGGCGCAAATTACAAAAAGGTTTATCTGCCGGACGTGTACAATCTGTTGCCTTACGCTTAATTTGTGAACGTGAAGAAGCTATTCGCAACTTTAAACCTGATGAATACTGGAGTATCACTGGTACATTTGAGCATAATAAAGATAAATTCGATGCTGTATTAACACACATCAATAAGAAAAAAATAGAAATTAAAGATAAAAAGAAAGCGGATGAAGTTGTTGCTGAAATCAAAAAGAACAACTATGTCGTTACTGAAGTAAAAGATAAAAAGCGCATAAAAAATCCAGTTGCACCATTTATGACCAGTACATTGCAACAAGCCGCATTTAATCGCATGGGTTTTTCAGTTAAAAAAACTATGACCATCGCACAAAAGCTATATGAAGGTTTACCATTTAAGGACCCTTCTTCTCCCGTTGCTCTTATTACCTACATGCGTACCGATTCATTACGTTTATCCGATACTGCTATAGGTCAAGCACGTGACTATATAGGCAAAACATTTGATAAGACTTATCTGCCGACAAAAGCAAACGTATATGCAAAAGGCGGCAAAGCACAAGATGCTCATGAGGCAATTCGCCCTATTGATACAAGCATCACTCCGGAAATTGCAAAAAAATACCTTTCTCGCGATGAAGCTCGTTTATATGAATTAATTTGGCAACGTTTTGTTGCATGCCAAATGAAATCGGCAATCTATGCTCAGCGCCAAGTTGTTATTGATGGCGGTAAATATACATTTAAAGTTACCGGTTCAACCTTGATATTTGATGGTTTTTTGAAAGTATATGGCGTCGATGAAGATGAAAAAGAGAAAAAAACTGCCATACCAAAAGATATTAAAGCAAAAGATCCATTGGGTCTGAAAAAAATTAATCCAAAACAACATTTCACTCAACCACCTCCAAAATACTCTGAAGGTTCATTAGTTAAAGAGCTGGAAAAAGAAGGTATTGGCCGACCAAGTACTTATGCTGCAATTTTAAGCACCATTCAAGCACGTAAATACGTTACACTTGAGAAAAAACGATTTATGCCAACTGAACTTGGCATGGCTGTTACAAAAATGTTGGTTGATAATCTACCCAAAATAATGAATGTAAAATTCACTGCATTAATGGAAGAAGATCTAGATAAAATTGCACAAGGCGAACTTGAGCGCGATGCTTTATTGCGTGAATTTTATGCCGCATTCAAAAAAGATCTCGATGCATTTTTGGGCAATGATAAAACAAAAAAAGCTGAACCGACCGATGTACAATGTCCAAAATGTAAGCAACATCAATTAGCAATTCGTTTTGGTAAAGCCGGTGCATTTTTGGGCTGTCTTGGCTATCCCGATTGTGATTTCACTTCAAACTTTAAACGTAATGAAGATGGAACTCTTGAATTAATCCAAGCTGAAGCACCAAAACTTCTTGAAGAAGTATGCCCTAAATGCGGCAAAAACCTTCGTGAAGTGCGTGGTAAATTCGGCATGTTCAAAGCATGTTCCGGTTATCCCGAATGTAAATTCATTCCACAGGTCAAAGCATCATTTAAATGTTTATCGTGCAAGAAAGGGGATATTATTCAACGTAAATGGCGCGGTGGCACCATGTATGGTTGCAGTAATTATCCAAAATGTAAATTTGCTATCTTTAGTGACATTGAAGAAATTCCATGTCCGGAATGTAAATTACCGTTCTTGATGAAAAAATTTGATAAAGATGGCAACATTACATTAGTATGTTCTGAAAAAACCTGTGGCTACAAAAAAGCCGGTGTTGCAGCTGCATAGCTACAAAAATTATATCGAATGCTCATTTTAATTTTTGCTTATTGATCTATTTTAAGGCGAGAAAAAATTCCATTAATTACTTCATAAAAATGAGGTATTTTTTGTGAAATCTCTTGAGCAAGCTCTTCATGATATGTATGAGAAGTAACATTTCTGGCATCAACTGCATCAAGCAAGGCATTAAATTCATCTTCAGTAATCAACTTAATATTCAATGATTCTCGAAATACTTTTTTAGGTGTAGGAACTTCAACACTGACCTTGTAAACCTGTAATAGATATTCTTTAAGTAATTTCCAAAAAGTATCTAAGGAAAACTCAAAACATTGAATTTCAGAGTTTCGCATAAACTCATAATGGGTTTTACCAACTGGATCATTTTTTAAAATTAAAATATTTTTATTCAATTGATACAATGAATCTTTTACTGAAGCATATCTTTTCTTTAAGTTTTCTACTGACGCCATAATTTCCCTTCTGATAAAACCATTTTCCGCATATCTTCTGGCATGCGATATACATCTACAACGTCAACCTTATATGGAATATATAAAGCTTCCATAACATCTCTAGCTTCTCCAACTGATGACAGTTCCATTTTTTGTCCGGCGTCTATAGCAATATCAACATCCGAAGAGTCTGTATAAGTTCCACGTGCACGTGATCCAAAAAGATAAATCTGCGCACCAGGAAACAATACATTCAAAATCCCAAGCATTTTAGATTTATGTTCTTTTTTTATAGACATAGTTGCACTCCTAAATAATAGTTTCATTTAGTATATCATCATTACAAACGAACCTGCAATTAATGCGCGCTTACCATAAGTGAACTCATATGATCATGCATTATATTTTCTCTTTAGTATCTTATAACTACCATCTATATTACTATCTAAACATTCGGGCATTTTTTAATCTTTCAGGCAGGCTATCATACATCTCTTTGTCATGGCCACTTATTATGCTATTGAATTTACTTATTTTGTGCATAAAATCACATTGTTGCGTATTTAATTGCTGCCATAACGACATACCTGAAATAGTCCAATTAACCAATCGCTCTGTTGTCTTAATCAAAAGTGATGCCTCTTTATCATTTAACTGAACGTACTCTACAAACTCATCTTCTTTACAAGAGAAACAACCTTTCCATTTTTTTGTTTTTACATCAATAAGAGCCACAAATTTATCTGCATCAACAATCATCATATCCTCAGACTGATTAAAAAAGACTGATTTAATAATCTCATGAGGTTCAGTAGCCATATGCATGCAACAGCTATCCCCTGTTTCAACATCATATATATACGCTTTTTTTCTTGTGTACATCAAAACTCTATCACCCTTTTTACTAAAAGCGGAAGATATAGACTCAGAAGGTGAAAAGGTTTCGTATACCTTTCTTAATGAATCACTTTTAACTGAATATAATGACAATCTATTTGCAGTTTCAATTAATACATGTTCACCTGTAGCATTTAAACGACATGTTGTTTTTTCATCCGAATTTAAATTAAATGAAGCTATCATATCATTTGTTGCAATATCAAAAAGCCGTGCACGCCTATTGGTTTGAACAAGAAACCTATTTTTTTGTTCATTTATCTGTATATTTTTTTCTACTAATTCTTCATCGGGATCGATTTGAGCAAACTCTGTAGAAATCTGCTTATGCTCATCATACACAAATAGACGACGATCAGTTTCAATGAAAAGCTTATTATTCAACCTATTATAAGAAACGGATCTTATTGTTTGCTCCGGATGAACATGCAAAACTTCTTTACACTCTCCAGTTTGTGCATTACAAACACAAAACTTATTTCCATTTTTGAAAAAGACTCGATTATCGATTTCATTAAAATATATATAAGTTAAATCGCCTTCAGGAACAACCCCTGATACCTGAATCTGTTTACTGTTTTGTACATCATAAATTCTAAAACGTCGGTCCGACATAAAGACGACTCTATCGCCGACTTGATTAAATGTATAATCAATAGTTCTTTCATCATCGCGCATTTGATCAATCAAAAAATGCTCATATGTCTGTAGATCCAAAATACCTATTTTTCCTGATACTGAACAAAAAATAAGTTTATCTTTTGCTTGATTAAAGACCAATTCATAACGAGAATGAACATATTTATCAAAAACATGAAAACGTTTCCATTCTTTTGTTAACATATTGTATATCACTATAGGACTCTGCTCAAAACGATTTACTAAAAAACATATCAAGCCGTTTTCTCTATTGAGCAAAATTATATCACCACAACAAGAATCCTTAATATCGTCAGGAAAAAAAAGTTCTGTATACATTTCTGACGCAACATCATAAAAGAAAAGACGTCCATTATCACGCACAATAAGTGCTTTGCCTAACTTATCAGACTTTACCATAAAACTATCTTGAGATAGTATTTTTTGAAAAGAAACTAATCCACCCCGCCTTAAAAAACATCGATCAAAAAATTTAAAACGCTCCATTTTTATCGCTTCAGCTAACTCTAAAGGTAACTGCTCAACTTCACTAAAAGTACATAATCTGTCTTGCACTAACGCATCCGTACATGTTTTTTGTAAAACTGGCATGTCACGATCATTTGCTTTTTTAAGCAAAAATAAAAGATCATCTTTATTTAATTTCTCTACCAATGACAGCAAATGTTCATTTGGTATAAATGACACAAAAAGTTCATTTGTACCGTTGTTTTTAGGAATAGCACTGTTCATTGCATCAAGAAGCCTGTCTCCTCTTGTCTCTTTATCTTGACGCAAAGCCCTCATTGCTGTAGCAAGCAATTGTGTTCGATCAACATTACATGCAGTTCTTTTTCTTTTTACACCCAAATGATCTATTTCTTGCCGTATTCCAGATTGTTCTTCAAATCGATCTTGATTAATAATACGAACATTCAACATACCAGCTATTTCATCATCTGTTTTTGTGTCCATTGCACTTACAAAAGGTACAATCAACAATTGAAATATAGCTACAGTTTTTTTAAAATTTTTCATATAATATGCCTTTATAATTTAAGCTATTTCAAATTTAAAACAGAACGTAGTATATCACGCTAAAATATGTATGCAAAATTACTTGTTATATGAAAGGCACTGCAAAAAATTCATGTTCAGTGGAAAGCAAAAGCTCATTTTCTTGATCATTAAATACAACTGATTGTATATTATCTTTTTTATAAATTTGTCGAAACAAACCTGTGGCTACAAAAAAGCCGGTGTTGCAGCTGCATAAACTCAAATAAAGATACTAAAAAAATGTTTCTTTTTAAATCTTTCAGGCAAACTGTCATACAGCTTACTTTCATTTTTTTTAACGATATAAGGTTTCTTTTTTTGCCATGATCCGGATGCTTTTTGGATAAAATCAAGCTGTTCTGCATTAAGTTGATTCAGTATATCCATCGCTGAAATACTCCAATTAATTAATCGACCTGAAGAAACTATGACGAATGATGCTTCATCTTCACTTAGATATCCATAAAATGGATTCTCTTGCTCTTGAGCAATAAAACTTCCTTTAATTCGACCGGTCTCAACATCATATAAATGTATCTGATGAAACAGTTCAAAAATTACTGTATTTTCAGCTTTATTAAAATATGCTTTTCTAACTCTCTGATTTTTATCATTCTCCCAAACAACATTGACAACATCTTTTTTTTCATCATATAAATAAACTTTTTTAGACGTATAAATCAGAACTTTATCTCCGGACGCATTCAATTCCACATCAATAAAATCTCTTGCACCTGCGCGAAATATATGTTTTTGCTCATCTGTAGCAGTTGAATAAACAAATACATCTTTTCCGACCCTAGTCAATATAATATCGCCCGTTTTGCTCAAATAACATTCATTTCTTTGTCTTGCATTCAAATCAAATGATGCAATAATCCTACACGATTCTAGATCAAAAAGCCTCACACATTTATTAGTTTGTATCAACAACCGACTGTTTGTTTGATTAATCTGTTCGCATTTAGGCCTAAACCTTTCATTAGGCCCAAGTTGTTCATCAAGCTCCATCTGAAATAACGTTGCAACTGTTTGCGTGCAGCCATCATACATAAACAGATTACGATCTTCGGTTTCTATAAAAATTCTATCATGTTCATCTTCATATCTAAGATTTCTAATAGCTTGACCTTCAGATACACTAAATAGCTGCTTACAGCCTCCTGTTTTTATATCACACGAATAAAGAATGTTGCTACTCACAAAAACAACTTGATTTTTAATTGCCCAGATTCAACTCTGAAGTGCATAATTTAAGATAATAAAAAAGGCCAAGTGAAG